>NZ_JBEGDG010000089.1:0-545 GCF_040183165.1 Lysinibacillus zambalensis | reverse complement strand
AATACTTAACTAAATTTATTTGCATATCAGCTTTGACTGGAAAAGAACCTGCTGCAGATGTAAATACTTTTATTAGCTTATGAAAGTTTGTCTTTCTATAAAGATCAAAATATAATGAGTCTTCATTTTTCAAATTATAATATACCTCCTAATAAAAATAAGGTTAAGACATTATATTCACGTCTTAATCTTATTTTACAACAATATTTCTATAGCACTAGCTAATTTACTAGAAAATCCTGGAGGTACAGCATTGCCTTTCATTTTATAATACTTCCACTACAAGGTGGTGAAATCAATGCGGACGTGGTTCCTTTTTTAGAGTGTGTCTAAATACCTACTGAAATAGAGGGGCTCTGTTTAAGAGTGCCACGTCCTGTGGCTATTGATCTGTGCGAAAGCGCAGTGCAACGTAGCGACAGAAACAAATGTTTTCTGTGCGAAAGCGCAGTGCAACGTAGCGACAGCAACAAATGTTATCTGTGCGAAAGAGCTGTGCAACGAAGCGACTGCAACAAATGGTTTCTGTGAGAATGCGGATGGGC
>NZ_JBEGDG010000088.1:0-568 GCF_040183165.1 Lysinibacillus zambalensis | reverse complement strand
TTCCATAAATATAGCATCGTTAACAGAACAAAAATATACTAATTTATATCTATATAACTTTTAGTAATTCAATAGACTTTTATTATAAATTCACTTTAAGAAGAGGGATTTAATATGTTGTTTCGTAAAGTAGCTCCAATAATGATTGGTTATAGTATGGCTTTATGGACTAGTACTTCTTTCAATCCAAATAAGTCTGGTGTTCAGTATGTAACATAGAAACTTAAATCTTAGTGTATTCCTAGCTTTCATAGTGTCTATATAATGATATGGTATTGAGTAGCGTCCTAATGAATTTTTATCTTCGTTGTATGAAGATGCATACCCCCTATATTTAGTTGATTACCCGCGGAAGGAAGGTGAATACCCGCGGAAGGAAGGAGAATACCCGCGGAAGGAAGGTGGATACCCGCGGAAGAGAGGTGAATACCCGCGGAAGGAAGGAGAATACCCGCGGAAGAGAAGCGAATACCCGCGGAAGAGAGGTGAATACCCGCGGAAGCATGGAGAATACCCGCGGAAGCAGGGTGGAGGCGAGGGCACGAGGGAGGAGAAGCACACTAGTACG
>NZ_JBEGDG010000087.1:0-587 GCF_040183165.1 Lysinibacillus zambalensis | reverse complement strand
GCATACAATTGATGATAAATAAATAATAAAAATAATTAAAAAAGAAAAAAAACCAAATTTAAAAACGATAATTAACTAAACAAAAATATAAAAAAAAAAAAAAAACAAATTAAAAAAATCCACCAACGAACAGACAAACATAAATATGACAAAAAAACAAAAAAAAAAGAATGAAATAAAAACAAAAAAAAACAAAAAGAAAAAAAAACAAAAAAAATATCATGAGAAAAAAAAAAAAAAGAAAAATAATTATGTTTTATTTTAAAAAATTCTATACAAAAAAATATAATTTAGTATTGTTAGGGTAGTTAACAAACTAAAAAAACGCTAAAAAAAGCCGAGGAATAAATCCTCGACTTATCTAAGTGCCTAGCGCCGTCCTACTCTCACAGGGGGAAGCCCCCAACTACCATCGGCGCTAAAGAGCTTACCTTCCGTGTTCGGTATGGGAACGGGTGTGACCTGTTTGCCATCATCACTAGACTATTGTCGACCTCCAATAGACGGCGTATTACTGCGTCTGCTTCTCTCGTTCAATCGGTCTCGTACAGAGGTACGCTCCCTCATTCACTCGTTTGCTTCGTTGT
>NZ_JBEGDG010000009.1:0-194145 GCF_040183165.1 Lysinibacillus zambalensis | reverse complement strand
TCTCTGTTCGCTCGACTTGCATGTATTAGGCACGCCGCCAGCGTTCGTCCTGAGCCAGGATCAAACTCTCCATAAAAGAAATTTGATTAGCTCAAATTGTTTTGCTGGCATCATGTTTGATGTCCAAAATTTTGTTTCGTTCACCAACTCAAGGTTAGTTACTAAAAACTTTATTGATTACGTTTTGCTTGTTCAGTTTTCAAGGTTCATTTTTTAATTTACTGTGTCACCTCTTGGCGACTTATACATAATAACATCGATTATTCATGAAAGTCAACACTATATCATAAGTTTTTTTAAGACTTTATTTTTTCGTATCATTTATGCCTCGGCATAATCGCGTCCAGAGGCCTTAACTCCTGTAGCTGACGCTTTGCTTTCGCTACCAAAACATTTGTAGCTGACGTTTCACTTTCGCTACCAAAACATTTGTAGCTGACGTTTCACTTTCGCTACCAAAACATTTGCTGAAAGAAGTTAAAAATTTAGAAACGAGGTTGTTATGATGATTCGTAAAACGTTGATTTCTCTGATTTTCATCGTAATATTGTTTGTCTTTATAAAGCCGATAAATTCTACTATGATCTCTGTATTCAACATCGCCGATGCTCCAGCAGTTGTAACAAAAGGACATTATGGCACATCACTTGTTGTCGAAATTTCTTTCTCTGATGAAGCCCTGCTGGACTGGCTTAAAACTGTAAAAGAACCTTATCCGCTTCTTTTGTTAGATGCTGAGTGGATTAAACGTTCACCTGAGCACATAAAAGTCATTCAAGAACGCAAGCTACCTACAGGATTATTAGGACCTGAGGATTCCTTGGATAAGCCAGTTGATCTTGCCGCCGTTCAAAAAGATATTAATATTTACGAAAAGCATTTACAAGAAACCCCACTTTGGTTTGCAACACGAAATCACCAGTATTCGCAGGATTTACAAAATAACTTATTTCAACAACAAATGAATATACTTTCTCCCTCCCTAATATGGACAGGTGAAAAGACACCTAAATTACAAAAGGGAGATTTTGTTTTTCTATCTTTACACCAAAATAATAAAGTCTCGATTAAAGAGCTCAATACATTCCTACAACAAAATAAATTTATGTCGATTGAGGAAAATATATTCGGCTATAAAGTTCAAACTAAAAAATCACCATAAAGTGATACTTTAAGTCAGCGGGGCTATCTTCATCCCCACTAGTCTTCCCAAAAGGACAGTTGATCTCTCAAATACCTTTACTTTCGCAAAATTACTATTTGTTAATACAGGATAAAAAAGAAGTTGCCTCCACGAATTATAGAGGCAACTTCTTTTTTTATGAATTATGCTTTTTTAGCTTGTTCACGACGTGCTTTACGGCGTGCTTCTAATTTTTGACGATCTTCTTCGGATTTTGCATTATATTTTGGTAATACTAATAGTTGATAAGCATTTACAGCGAGTAGTGGGAATAGTAATAGTGCAACATATTCGTTAATATTTTCATCTCGACCCATTAAAGCAATTGTCCATTCTAGTGTTGTAACAACAATCATAAAAAATAATGCCGAAATGAAAACGTGTTTTTTTCCAGTTAATTTTACTTTTTGAATAGCTGTTGCTATAGCACCGAATATTAATAAAATTAACAAACCACTATAGAACACCCAGCTTTGCCCATCTTTCACACCAGGTATAAAGCGGAAGAATATAATATCAAAAATAGTAATAGCAATTAATACCAGCTGCACCCAATTCCATAATGTAAGTGTTCTAAAAATATTAACACCTACTTGATGAAGCGTTAAATAAGCAAAAAAGCCTGCCTGTGCAATAACACTCATTGTAAATCCTAAGAAAACCATCCATAAAAGCCCGGCCAAAAATTCTCCCCAGTGACCGTTTGCAATATATGGTTGGAAGAAGTCCCATCGAATAAACAAACTGCAAATTCCGTTGACTGCGCCCCCAACAAGCATTGCAAAGAAGAAAAACTTAGCCCAATTTCGTATCGTCACAACTAAAAGTCCCCCAATTTCTTATGTATATCTGTACTTATTTTAACAATGCATTGTTAAAAAAGCTATTTCTCATCTTAACCAATACATAAAGTCATCATAAATGTGAACAATAATTGAAAGAGTCTATCTATAAGAAAGGACTGATTATTCATGCGAAAATTCTTCTTACTACTAATTCTAATGCTGTTTCTTTCTGCCTGTTCACAAGAGAAAGCCTCTACCATGTCCTATGAAGAAATAAAAAAAATAATGATCGACTCTTTACAAACCGAGGATGGTAAAAAGGCGCTGCGAAAGCTTTTAGAGGAACCAAGTTTCCGTGAATTATTGGTTTTGGAACATGATGAAGTGAAGAAAGCTACTGAGGCTACCTTGCTTTCCAAAGAAGCAGAAGACTTTTGGAAAAAAACTTTCGAAGATCCAAAATTTAAAGAAACCGTAGCTAAAAGTATGCAGAAGCAACAACAGGATATTATGAAGGAATTAATAAAAGACCCCACTTTCCAAAAAGATATGGAGGCCTTCTTTGGCCAGCCAGATATGCAAAAGCAGTTAGAGACTATTCTAAAATCCTCCAATATGAGAAAAGAAGTGGAAACTGTCGTCAAGGAAACGATTGAAAGTCCACTTATGCAAGCAAAATGGCAGGAGCTTATTAGGAAAAGTGGTGGCGAGACAGGTAAGGCTGGCGCTGGCGATAAAAAAGAAGCTAGTGGCGGTGGAGAAGATAGTGAACAAAAAGGCCCTCAGTAATCACTTATATGTAAAAACGGATTTCCTCCATTGTTTGAGGAAATCCGTTTTCATTATTTATTTAATTTATTAATGATGTTCGTCGCAATGTCTAAATAGATTTGACCTGTTGTGTGTTTTTCAGCATAAACAGAAGGTGCAAAATCTTCTTCTGACCAATCAGGTTGACCAAGAGGAATTTGACCAAGTAGCTCTGTACGTAGCTCTTCTGCTAACTTTGGTCCTCCACCTTGACCGAATACGAATTCACGGTCACCTGATTTCGATTCATACCATGCCATATTTTCAATAACACCTAAAATTTCATGGTCTGTTTGTAAAGCCATTGCACCTGCACGAGCTGCAACAAACGCTGCCGTCGGATGTGGTGTTGTTACGACAATTTCTTTTGATGAAGGGAGCATTTGGTGAATATCTAATGCAACGTCACCTGTACCTGGTGGTAAATCCAATAGTAGATAGTCTAGCTCGCCCCATTCTACATCACGGAAGAACTGATCTAACACTTTACCTAACATTGGTCCACGCCATACAATCGGTGCGTTATTTTCAACAAAGAAGCCCATTGAAATCATTTTCACACCTAAACGATCAACAGGGAAGATTCGATTGTCCACCACTTTAGGCATATCTGTCACGCCCATCATATCAGGTACACTGAAACCATAAATATCAGCATCAATTAAACCAACCTTCTTACCTAGACGAGCTAATGCAACAGCTAAGTTAACTGATACTGTAGATTTCCCTACCCCACCTTTACCAGAGGCAATTGAAATAACTTGTACTGTGCTAAGCGGAGATAGAATATCTTGTGCTTCAGCTTC
The DNA here is from genome assembly GCF_040183165.1 of Lysinibacillus zambalensis. Taxonomy (NCBI): domain Bacteria; kingdom Bacillati; phylum Bacillota; class Bacilli; order Caryophanales; family Bacillaceae; genus Lysinibacillus; species Lysinibacillus zambalensis. The sequence goes on along the minus strand of NZ_JBEGDG010000009.1, from coordinate 190,561 downwards.
AGTTGCTACACCACGGAAGCTCTGTAGTTTTTCTGCTGACAGCTCTTCGAAACGAATTCCAACTGTATTTGCACCCGCTTCTTTTAAAACTTCAACAATTTTCATTTGTAGCTGTAATTGTTCAGGTGTATTTGTTTTAGCAATCGCAATTTTTACACTCACATGATTCTTCTCTTCTTTTATTGTTACGTTTGTAATACCGTCTGTTTCAGCGAATGATTTATGTAAAAATGGATCTTGTAGTTGTCCTAGTATTTCTCGTACTTGTTGTTCATTTATCACGACGAACACTCCCCTTATATTATCTCAATGTTAGTATATCATAATGATTTGATTTCCGTTGTGTTGTTGCTCTATTCAATTTTTGCTAATAAATACTCTTCTATACCTTCAACAATGGCATCTCCCATTTTTTCTTGGTATTTCTTATCTATTAATAGTGCACGTTCCTCATCATTACTTATAAATCCTGTTTCTACTAGTGCAGCAGGTACCTCAGCTTTTTTCAGTAAATATATTTGTTTTATCGACATTGCTTCTCGATCTGTATTTTTCAAATTAGTACGAATGGAATCTTGAATACTCTTTGCTAAAAATTCACTTTCAGCATGTCCTTCTTGATGATAAAACACCTGTGCTCCACGCCATTTTGTTTCAGGAATGGCATTTGCATGAATTGTAATAAAAATATCCGGTTTTTCTTTTTCTACTATGTCTTTTCTTAAAAAGATGTCCTGCTTTTTTCGTTCTCTCAAAGTTCCAAACTTTTCTGAGGACGCATGCTCATCGATTACATCACCATCTTTTGTTCGTGTCATTACGACTGTTGCGCCTTTTTTCTTTAATTGCTTCTCAACATGCTGAGCAATTGCAAGTGTAATCTCCTTTTCAATTACTTCACCCTTCGAAGCACCTCCATCTTGACCTCCGTGTCCCGCATCAATGACAATTTTTATGCCACCAAGTGGGTCCGGTAAGAAGAAGTTACGGTTCGAAGCATTCGTTTCATATGCCACGACCACTATACTCATTAGCATAATTACTCCTAGTGCAAGCCAGCGCTTCACCCATATCCACCACCCTTTTATATTTAGTGTACGAAGTTAGTGATTGAACTATGCTAGAAAGTAAAAAAACTCTTTAAGTAATTAAAAAGGAACTCTTAACCTACTTTTTGCGGGTTTTTGTTTATCAAAAGAAGTTAAAATTGAGTGTTTGATTAGTAGCGGAAGAACTTTTTGGGTAATGATAAAACGGCATTAATCCATTTGTACTCTAAGGACTAACGCCGTTAATTTCTTATTTTAGTGTAAATTCAGGTTTAAACTTACCTGTATAAGGTTCATGCTCAACAAATACTGTTATATCCTTACCATCTTTATCCTTCCCAGTTCTTTGATACGTAAATTTCTTATTATTTAACTCGGTAATTTCGAGTACAGCCCCATATTTATTGTCGCCCATTGAAACATGGGCTCTTATTTTATTTCCATCGATAACATTAAAGTACCCATAGTCACCACGACTTTCACCTGTTTCAGGATTGAAAAATTCGTATTTATTCGTATTAGCATCATATTTCGCTAGGCTAATGAAATTTCTATTATATTGTGTTACATCATTCTTGTTTACATCTAATACAACGCTTCCTTGCCAAAGCGTATCAGCTAAGATTTTATCTCCATCCACATCCTTAACAACAGTGCCCGTCGAATTATTTAAAGCTTTAGCTGATTCAGTAAATGTTAGCTTTTTTTCCTTATAAGGGACATGCTCAACGAAGACCTCTACATCTTTACCATTTGCATCTTTACCCATTTTTTTATACGTAAACATATCATTTTTTATCTTAGTAATCTCTTCAATTGCTTGGTAATTTTTCGTTTCTGAAATCAATATTCTATGCTTTCCGTCATTCGTAAAAAAGAAAATCCCTTTATCGTCAATACTTCCAGCTGTATTTGGATCGAAGAATTCATAGCGTCCTGATTCAGCATCATATTTCGCAAGGGCCATTAAATTAGAATTCTCCGCTGTTACATCATTATTATTTTTATCGTAAACTTTTGAAGCTTGCCAGTTCGTACTACTAAGAATGGTGGCATTTGCTTGACCTTCTGTCATTTCCAGCTGTCTCTGATCTTCAGTTTCCCCTGTTTTTACTTCCTCTGTTTTTTTTACGTCAGTTTTATTCTGACATGCACCAAGAAGTGCCATTGCTGCAAGTGATACTATTAGTAGCTTTTTCATCTATTGACCTCCACTTTCAGAATAAACAACTTAAAAGTAGTATCCGCCATTTCTATATAAATTACACATCATAATTGCTACTAGCATTAGCCAATAAAAGTGCCTCAAGGCTTCTTGCAATACTTGAAGTTCACTAAGAACCCAGGTATAGCATTTTCCAAACAAAAAAACCCTTTCTCGAAAATATTCGAGAAAGGGTTTGGAAACGTTGATATACGTAATATTAACGTTTTGAGAACTGAGGTGCACGACGAGCGCCGCGTAGACCTGGTTTTTTACGTTCTTTCATGCGTGAATCACGAGTAAGTAATCCAGCAGATTTTAATGCAGCACGGAAATCTGGGTCTACTTGAAGTAGAGCACGTGCGATACCGTGACGTACTGCACCAGCTTGACCAGTGTATCCACCACCGTTAACGTTTACGTGGATGTCATAGCTTCCTGTAGTTTCAGTAGCTACTAATGGTTGTTTAATTACTTCACGTAATGCAGCGAATGGTACGTATTCTTCGATTTCACGTTTGTTGATAACAATTTTACCTGTACCTGGTACTAAACGTACGCGAGCTACAGAGCTTTTACGGCGACCAGTGCCGATGTATTGAACTTGTGCCAAAGTAATATCCTCCTCTTAATTTATATTATCCGCGAAGCTCGTATGCTTCTGGTTTTTGTGCAGCGTGTGGGTGCTCTGTTCCAGTGTAAACGTTTAGTTTACCGAACATTTTGCGACCTAAAGAGTTTTTAGGAAGCATCCCTTTAATTGCTAATTCGATCATTCTTGTTGGGTACTTGTCTAGCATTTCACCAGCAGTACGAGTTTTTAATCCACCTGCAAATTGAGTATGGTGACGGTAAAGTTTACCCTCTAATTTGTTACCAGTTAAATGGATTTTGTCAGCGTTGATGATGATTACGTGATCACCTGTGTCAACGTTTGGTGTGAATGTTGGTTTATGTTTACCACGTAAGATAGCAGCTACTTCAGAAGCTAAACGTCCAAGAGTTTGGCCTTCTGCATCAACTACTAGCCATTTACGGTCTACTTCGTGACCTTTAGCCATGAATGTTGTACGCATGTATATATCCTCCTAATCGATTCGATTACCGTTATTTTTCATTAAACTACACTATAAGTTTTCGGGGCTTATTTGTGGTGGTAATGAAAATACCATCTGTTATCATATAATGAATGACTTTTAAAGTCAAGCAATTTCAATAAACACCTGGAGAAGTTGTTCAGATTTATTGATTGGTTAAATTAGGGCTTTTATGAGCCTTCATTTTTAAAATATAATGATATTTCGCGTCAAAAATTTCACAACATTCACCAGTTGTTCTTTTTAATAACTGTCATAAAAGCTGGAGATGACAGTTATTAAAACGTATGCAATTACGCCAAGGCGAAATTGATATAGGTTGATTGAAGTGGAGACTGGGCGACTCCTTGGGGATCAGCGATAGAGGAAACTAGGCTAAAAGCATCACATCCTGTGATAACGCCTTCGTGACCAACATCGGTGCTGCTGCCGCTTCGCTTTCGCGCAAAAAACATCTGTTGGCCCGAGACCCTGCTGCGCAGCGGATGTTTTCCGTGTGAAAGCGTAGTGCTAACGAAGCGGCTCATCGGACGCCCCCAGGAAGCTCTGCTCTGCGCGAAAGCGAAGCGTCAGCGGCAAAGCGCCCAGTCGGAACGGAAATCAACCTCACGTTATGGTGGGAGCCTTTAATAGAAGACTTTCTCGAGATATAGACCTTGTGGAGGTGCAGTTTTGCCTGCTTGATCGCGATTCATAGATTTAACGACTAACTCCACGTTCTCAATGTCACGACGTCCTATACCAACTTCCCAAAGCGTGCCTGCGATAATACGGACCATATTATATAAGAAGCCATTTCCTTCAATCACCATATGTAGCTCCTCACCATACCATTCAAATCGTAGCGTAGACACTGTGCGTACTTTATCTTTGACACTTGTATTGGCTGCACAAAAGCATGAAAAATCATGTGTACCGATAATAGCCTTTGCCGCCTCCTGCATTGCCTCAACATTTGGCTTCACACCATTTGTCTCTACTGTATAATGTCTGCGGAATGGGCTTTGTACGGGCTCACATGTCCATATATATCGGTACCGCTTCCCTTTTACACTGTAGCGAGCATGAAAATCAGCAGCTACTTCTTCAATCGACATTACTCGAATATCTCTTGGCAGTTGAACGTTTAATGCTTTCATGTATTTATCTACTGGAATCGCGAGTGGTGAATCAAAATGCAATGTTTGACCTGTTGCATGCACTCTTGCATCTGTACGTCCACTAGCTGTTACCTTGATCTTTTCTCCTTTATGCATAATGGCTAGAACACGTTCAAGCTCTGCCTGTACTGTACGCTCTCCAGGCTGTACTTGGTAACCAGAAAATTGCGTTCCATCATAACTTATAATTGCTTTTAATCTTCGCATAAAGATTACTCCTTTTAACTTCTATAGAAGAATAGTAATACGGCCATTGCTACTAATAACATAAGTGCAAATGTATCACTCATATCCCACTTTAGCTTGCGATATCTCGTACGCCCTTCGCCTCCACGGTAGCCTCTTACTTCCATAGCTGTTGCTAAATCTTCAGCTCGTTTAAAAGCACTTACAAAGAGAGGTACCAATAATGGCACAACCGCTTTAATACGATCCTTAATTGGCCCTGAAGATAAATCCGAACCACGTGCCATTTGTGCTTTCATAATTTTATCTGTTTCATCCATTAACGTTGGGATAAAGCGCAATGAAATAGACATCATTAGAGCTAACTCATGTACTGGCACTTTCACCGCTTTTAATGGATTTAGCAGCACTTCAATGCCATCCGTAATGGAAATCGGTGACGTTGTAAGTGTTAAGATAGATGTCATAAACACTAGAACTAGAAAACGTATCGAAATAAATATCCCTTGTCGGATACCTTCTTCATAAATAGTGATAAACTTCCACTCAAATACAAGGGCGCCTTCTTTCGTCATAAATATATGAATTAAGAAGGTAAACGCCATTAAAAAAAGTACTGGCTTTAGACCGTTAATTAAAAAATACAATCGAATCCGTGACACTAGTACAATGAGTAAGGTAAACGCTAATAGAAAAGCATATGTCACAGTATTGTTTGCTAAAAAAACAATAATGATGAATGCAAACACAAATATAAGCTTTGACCGTGGATCGAGCTTATGAACTGGAGAATTCCCTGGAAGAAAGCGTCCAAATATCATTTTCTCCATCATGACTGTCCACGCTCCTCTCTTAGAACCCGAGCAATTTCAATTGCTAACTCTTCTTCAGTTAAGCATATCTTTGAGAATGATTTGTTTATCATTTTTTCAATTTTTTGTTGAAATCGTACGATACGAGGTGGTTCTAAGCGGAAATTCTTTAATGTCTCTACATCTTTAAAAATTTCTTGAGGTTTGCCACTTAGTACATTTTTCCCTTCATGCATAATGACAATACTATCTGCATAACGAGCTGCGTCCTCCATACTATGCGTAACGAGTATCGTTGTTAGGCCACGTTCCTTGTGTAGATTATAAAACATATCCATAATCTCTTTTTGACCGCGTGGATCAAGCCCTGCAGTTGGTTCATCTAAAACAATCACTTCAGGTTCCATCGCCAAAACACCAGCAATTGCTACCCTGCGCATTTGTCCACCTGATAAATCAAAAGGTGATTTTTCAAGTACGTCCCCTGGTAAGCCTACTAAGCCTACTAGCTCCTTTGCTCGTGCTTCTGCCTCTTGCTCCGAAACACCAAAGTTCATAGGACCAAACATAATATCCTTTAATACAGTTTCTTCAAATAGCTGATGCTCCGGGAATTGAAACACAATGCCAACCTTTTGACGTACTGCCTTTAAATCCTTGGCCTTTTTTCCAGCTACAACAATACGATCCCCGATATGTACTTCTCCAGATGTTGGTTTTAGAAGTGCATTAAAATGTTGAAGAATTGTCGATTTGCCGGAACCCGTATGTCCGATAATTGCCTGGTACGTATGTGAAGGAATTTCAAAATCCACATCAAATAAAGCACGTTTTTCAAAAGGTGTACCCTGTGAATAAGCATAACTTACTTGTTGAAGTTTGATGTCCATAAATCATTCACCAACTCTTCTTCTGTCATATGTTGTCCCATTAATGGAACACCTTCCTTTTGCAATAGCTTTGATAACTTCATGGCAAATGGCAAGTCTAATCCAAACTCAACTAGCTTGTCTCCCAGTGTGAAAATTTCAGCAGGTGTACCCTCAGCAAATTTCTTACCGTCATTCATAAAGAGAACACGGTCTGCAAGCATAGCTTCTTCTAAATCATGCGTAATAGATAGTACCGTTAACCCTGTTTCAGCACGTAAAGTTTGAACTGTTTGTAGTACCTCAATACGGCCTTGTGGATCTAGCATAGAAGTAGCTTCATCAAGAATAAGGAGCTTAGGTTTCAACGCGAGTGCGCCTGCAATGGCAACACGCTGCTTTTGCCCACCCGATAAATGATGTGGCTCATGATCTAAAAAGTTATTCATTTTTACTTGGTCGAGTGCTGCATGGACACGTTCTACCATCTCTTCAAACGGTACTCCGTTATTTTCAAGAGCAAAAGCAACATCATCCTGCACTGTCGCTCCAACAAATTGATTGTCTGGATTTTGAAAAACCATGCCCATTTGTGAACGGCTTTCCCATAAGTTTTCTTCACTCAATGGTTGCCGTAAAATACGGACATCCCCTTGCTGTGGGTAAAGCAAACCATTCATAAGCTTTGCAATAGTGGATTTACCGGAACCGTTATGGCCAACAATGGCAATCCATTCACCTTCCTGTACCGCAAAGCTTACATTTTCGACAGCATTACGACTTTCTTTTTCTTCTGGTGTATATGAAAATGTCACATTATTTAATGATAAAATTTCTGGCATTTCTAGAACTCCTCTCTACATGCTCAGCTCTACTAACTAACTTACACTTTTTTATGTATGATTTCTACTACAATCAGTATGTCGATAAAAGAAAAGTGCTAAATCACTTTCTATTCTTTTGTCTGCCCCCTATAAGTGTACGTATAATTTTAAGGTTATCTTTCAAGAATACATCATATATTGGAACGAGCCACCCTAATCGTCCCGGTGACTACTATTATAAAATCAGCCTATAAAAAAAAGCACCATTAAATTGGCGCTATCTCTTACTTCCCTAAAAAATAAAAAAGCGCGCACCTCATTCGATAGAAATGCGCTAGTCGTTACATTTTCAAGAAACACGGGTGCTCAAGCCCTTGTTCCCTCTGAATGAGGTGCGGAGAGCTAAACGAGACGCCACACAACAGTGTCCGCTCATCATAACGCTCAGCTTAATTATTTGTCGTATAAATCGTTTATAAAGAAAGAGGGTGGTGATTCCACCCTCTTCACCACTTGTTTTCTCTTATGATTAAACTAATTCAATCACAACAACAGGTGCACCGTCACCACGACGAGGACCTACTTTAAGAATACGAGTGTAACCACCTTGACGTTCTGCATAACGTGGTGCAACATCATCAAATAACTTTTGCAGTGCAAATGAAGTTGTTTCGTTACCTTCAGCATCAGTAGTTGTTACTAGTTCACGACGGATGAATGCAGCAGCTTGACGGCGTGCGTGTAAATCTCCGCGTTTACCTAAAGTAATCATTTTTTCAACAGCTTTACGTACTTCTTTAGCGCGAGCCTCAGTAGTTTCGATACGCTCGTTGATGATTAAATCAGTAGCTAAGTCACGTAACATCGCTTTACGTTGAGAACTTGTACGACCAAGTTTTCTGTAACCCATGGATGTTTCCCTCCTTTATAAAAAATTATCTGATCTTGTAAGTTTTGTTTAAATCGCTTAGTCTTCTTTGCGTAACCCTAAACCAAGCTCTTCTAACTTCGCTTTTACTTCTTCAAGTGACTTACGTCCAAGGTTACGAACTTTCATCATGTCGTCTTCTGACTTATTCGCAAGTTCTAGTACTGTATTAATACCAGCGCGTTTTAAGCAGTTATAAGAACGAACAGAAAGATCAAGTTCTTCGATAGTCATCTCTAAAACTTTTTCTTTTTGATCTTCTTCTTTTTCGACCATGATTTCAGCAGTTTGTGCCTCATCTGTCATGCCAACGAAGATGTTTAGATGCTCGGTTAAAATTTTTGCTCCGAGCGAAATCGCCTCTTTCGGACCGATGCTACCATCTGTCCACACATCAAGAGAAAGTTTATCGTAGTCAGAAGACTGACCTACACGAGTATTTTCCACTTGGAAATTGACGCGTGATACTGGAGTGTAAATAGAGTCGATCGGGATCACGCCGATAGGAAGATCCTCACGTTTGTTTTGATCAGCAGGAGTGTAACCACGGCCGCGTTGAGCGTACATACGCATACGTAAATGACCGTTTTTAGCGATTGTTGCAATATATAGATCCGGGTTTAAAATTTCTACATCACTGTCATGTGTAATGTCAGCAGCTGTAACTGTACCATCGCCTTTTACATCAATCTCAATAACTTTTTCTTCGTCAGAGTAGATTTTAAGAGCTAGTTTTTTCACGTTCAAAATAATTGAAGCTACATCCTCTACAACGCCTTCTACAGTTGAGAATTCGTGAAGAACACCGTCAATTTGAATTGAAGTGACAGCAGCTCCTGGTAATGAAGACAGAAGGATACGACGTAAAGAATTACCCAAAGTGTTTCCATATCCGCGTTCAAGCGGTTCTACAACAAACTTTCCATATTTGGAATCTTCGCTGATCTCCACCGTTTCAATCTTTGGTTTTTCAATTTCGATCATTTTATTTACCCTCCTTCAAAACATCGAATGTATAGGTTCTTTCCATCATAGATTCGATCGTCATTGACGTATCGTTTATTATCTGCACAAGACAGTCTGTACAAAAAATGATGTTCTCATACAATATGAGACGCACCCATTACACGCGACGACGTTTTGGCGGACGGCAACCATTATGAGGAACTGGAGTAACGTCTTTAATAGCAGTTACATCTAAACCAGCAGCTTGAAGTGCACGAATTGCAGCTTCACGACCTGCACCAGGACCTTTAACAGTTACTTCCAACGTTTTCAGACCATGTTCAAGGGATGCTTTAGCAGCAGTTTCTGCAGCCATTTGAGCAGCGAATGGTGTAGATTTACGTGAACCACGGAAACCAAGAGCACCAGCACTTGACCAAGATACAGCGTTACCTTGCATATCTGTAATCGTTACGATTGTATTGTTAAATGTAGAACGAATGTGTGCAATACCAGATTCGATATTCTTTTTCACACGACGTTTACGAGTTTGTTGTTTACGAGCCATGTTAAGAAGGAACCTCCTTTACTTATTATTTTTTCTTGTTCGCTACAGTTTTACGAGGACCTTTACGCGTACGCGCATTGTTCTTCGTATTTTGACCACGAACAGGTAAACCACGACGGTGACGGATACCACGGAATGAACCGATTTCCATCAGACGTTTGATATTTAATGAAGTTTCGCGACGTAAGTCACCTTCAAGTTTGTAAGAGTCTAATTGTTCACGGATTTTGTTTAACTCATCTTCAGTTAAGTCGCGTACGCGTGTATCTTCTGAAATACCTGCGTCTGCTAATACTTTCTGAGCTGTAGTTTTACCAATACCGTAAATGTAAGTTAATGAAATTACCACGCGTTTGTCGCGAGGAATATCAACACCAGCAATACGTGCCATGTACGTTGTGCACCTCCTTTAGAATTAACCTTGTTTTTGTTTGTGTTTAGGATTTTCACAGATTACCATTACTTTACCGCGTCGGCGAATTACTTTACATTTTTCGCAGATCGGTTTCACAGATGGTCTCACTTTCATCTAACCTAACCTCCTTAGTAGTCCGGAGCGCAAAAGATTATTTAAAACGGTATGTGATACGACCGCGAGTTAAATCATAAGGAGATAACTCGATAGTAACCTTATCTCCAGGTAGAATGCGGATAAAGTGCATACGAATCTTACCAGAAACGTGTGCTAGAATCACATGTCCATTTTCTAATTCTACCTTAAACATCGCGTTTGGCAAAGTCTCAACAACTGTCCCTTCGACTTCAATTACATCATCTTTCGCCATCTACTCTGTCTCCTCTCTATATGCAAATTAAAGTTCTCATCGTTACATCAAACGGATATCTGCTGCAACTATAGAAGCAACCTCGTTTCAACATATGTTTGGATTGTATGAGAGATGTTTGAAAGACGCTCGTCTGGTTTCGCTTCACACAATCCACGGAATATACAGAACCATTTAGGGCACTGAACCTCCCATGTTTACACGAATACCGGAATGTCTTTGATGAGATATTCATACCCGTTACACAGATGCTTCCACGAAACCCATTATACTCTTTCAAAAGTCATGTTGCACTTTTTAAAAGAAATATATACCGGGCACAATATGCTTTTGCAACTCTCAAAAAAAATTATGTTTCGTTGTTGCTCCCGCATGCCTCCCGCGGAAGCAGTATTCTGCGCCCGGAGCCGGGTATCAGCTGCGGCTGCCCTGTAAAAGAGCATCAAGATCAGCAAACACTTTGTTAATATCTTGCTGTCCATCTATATTTGTTAACACACCTTTTACTTCATAGTAGTTCAGTAAAGGTTGTGCTTGTTTCATATTTACTTCCAGACGGTTTGCAACCGTTTCAGGATTATCATCCGCACGTGTGTAAAGCTCGCCACCATCTTTATCACATTTTCCTTCCTCAGCTGGAGGATTGAAAATTAGATGATAAGATGTTCCACAAGTTTTACAAATACGACGACCTGATAGACGAGCAACTAACTCATCTTTTTCAACTTGGATGTTAATTGTATGTTCAATAGCTTTACCAAGATCAGCAAGGATGCTGTCTAAAGCTTCAGCTTGAGGAACAGTACGTGGGAATCCATCTAATAAGAAGCCCTTTTCACAATCATGTTTAGCAAGTCGCTCGCGAACAATACCAATCGTTACTTCATCAGGTACTAGAGCACCTTGATCAATGAACGATTTAGCTTGCAAGCCTAGTTCTGTACCATCTTTCATAGCAGCACGGAACATATCGCCTGTAGAAATATGAGGAATCGCGTACTTCTCAACGATTTTATCTGCTTGAGTACCTTTACCAGCACCTGGCAGACCCATTAAAACGATATTCATACGGAAATATTCCTCCCACAAAAGGTTTGCTGATTTCAGGAAACGATGAACCGTTCCCTAAAAACCAACATTATTTCATAAAGCCTTTGTAGTGACGTTTAACAAGTTGAGATTCTAGCTGTTTCATCGTTTCCAGCGCAACGCCGACTACGATAATTATACTAGTACCACCGATCTGCACTGTGGCAGGTAGATTCATAAAGTTTATGATTATAATCGGCATTACTGATATAACAGTTAAGAAAATCGCACCGACAAATGTCAGACGATATAACACGCTTGTTAAATACGTTTGAGTACTTTCACCAGGACGAATACCTGGAATGTAAGCACCTTGCTTTTTCAAGTTATCTGCCACATTTTCTGGATTCACTTGTATGAATGCATAGAAATATGTGAAAGCGATGATTAAGATAACGTAAACAATCATCCCAACAGGTTTTGTATAATCAAACGTGTTAGAAATAAATGTTGCTACGCCACCTTCACCCAAGAACGGAACTAACGTACGAGGTGTCATCAGAAACGCTGATGCAAAAATTACCGGAATAACTCCTGCAGCATTTACTTTTAACGGTAAATGCGTTTGTTGAGAACCTGTTTGTTGATTGCGTCCAGTAACTCGTTTTGCATATTGAATTGGAATTTTACGTAGTGCTTGTTGCACATAGATAACTCCAACAACAACTGCAAGCAAAACTAAAACAAGTAAACCAAGAATCACTAGATTGATAAATAACTTATCACCAGCACCCTCGATTTGCTGTGCATAGATTTGGTTAATGCCAGTCGGTAATGCCGCAACGATACCTGCGAAAATTACAACTGAAATACCATTCCCAACTCCATGCGCAGTAATTTGATCAGCAAGCCATACTAGGAATGCTGTACCCGCTGTTAATACAATAGCAATAATAACATATGTTAAAATTCCCTCATCTTTAATCAAAGATCCACCATACATTCTATTAAAACCAAATGACATTGCGAATGATTGGATAAAGGCAAGAATAATTGTAAAGTAACGAGTAAATTGTGCAAGTTTACGTCTTCCGACTTCACCTTGCTTTGCCCACTCAGCAAATTTCGGTACTACGTCCATTTGCAATAACTGAACAATAATTGAAGCAGTGATGTAAGGCATAATCCCCATCGCGAAGATAGAGAAGTTTTTCAAAGCACCACCGCCAAAAGTATTCAGGAAACCAACGAGGTTAAACTCATCAGTTGCCTTTAATACATTAGCGTCAACGTTTGGTACTGGTACGAACGTACCAATACGGAAAACGATTAACATTAAAAGAGTAAAAATGATTTTATTTCGTATATCTCGAACACGCATAAAGTTAGAGATCGTCTGAAACATTAAATCACCTCAGTAGTTCCGCCGGCATTTTCAATTGCTTCTTTAGCCGAAGCTGAGAATTTATGAGCTTTTACTGTAAGCTTTTTGTTAAGAGTTCCGTTTCCAAGAACTTTAATTCCAGCTTTTTCATTGCTCACTAAACCTGATTCAAGTAATAATGCAGTTGTTACTTCTGCACCATCTTCAAAACGGTTTAATGTGTCAAGGTTAACGATCGCGTACTCTTTACGATTAATGTTAGTAAAGCCGCGTTTCGGTAAACGACGGAATAAAGGGTTTTGACCACCTTCGAATCCTGGGCGTACACCGCCGCCAGAACGAGAGTTTTGACCTTTATGACCTCTACCTGCAGTTTTACCGTTACCAGAACCGATACCGCGACCTACGCGGTTACGTACTTTACGGGAACCTTCTGCTGGTTTTAACTCATGAAGTTTCATATTGGATGGCACCTCCTTGTTCGTTAATTAAAAATTAGTTTTCTTTTACAGTAACTAAGTGAGCTACTACATCGATCATACCGCGAGTCGCTGCATTATCAGCTTTCTCAACAGTTTGGTTTAATTTACGTAAACCTAATGCTTCAATAGTTTTGCGTTGTGCTGGTTTAGTACCAATCACAGATTTTGTAAGGGTGATTTCTAATTTGTTAGCCATTATCTTTCCCCCCTTATCCTAATATTTCTTCCACTGATTTACCACGTAATTTAGCTACGTCCTCTACGCGTTTTAATTCAGTTAAACCTTGAATAGTTGCACGCACCATATTGATTGGTGTGTTAGTTCCAAGAGATTTTGAAAGAATATCAGTAATACCAGCAAGTTCTAGTACGGCACGTACTGGACCACCAGCGATAACCCCTGTACCAGGAGCAGCAGGTTTAATTAGGATTTCTCCTGCACCAAAGCGACCTTGCACTAAGTGTGGAGTTGTTCCACCTACGCGTGGCACTTCGATTAAGTTTTTCTTCGCATCTTCAACAGCTTTACGGATAGCATCTGGCACCTCTTGAGCTTTACCAGTACCGAATCCAACGTGACCGTTTTTATCGCCAACAACAACTAATGCTGTGAAGCGGAAGCGACGTCCACCTTTAACAACTTTAGCAACACGGTTAATAGTAACTACGCGTTCTTCAAGTTCTCCAAGTTTGTTTGCGTCAATTCGACTCATGAAATGTGTCCCTCCTTTTTATTAAAATTCTAAACCGTTCTCACGTGCAGCTTCAGCTAAAGCTTTTACACGTCCATGATATAAGTAACCACCACGGTCAAATACTACAGCAGTAATATTTTTTTCCGTAGCGCGTTTTGCGATTGTTTCACCGACTTTAGTTGCAGCATCAACATTGCTACCAGCAGCTTCAAAACCATTTTCTTGAGAAGATGCGCTAACAATTGTTACGCCTGCTACGTCATCGATAAGTTGAGCGTAGATGTTCTTGTTTGAACGGAATACGTTTAAGCGTGGACGCTCAGCAGTACCCGAAATTTTAGAACGTACGCGCGCATGACGTTTTTTACGAACCTGATTTTTATCTTGTTTCGTAATCACAAGGGTCACTCCTTTCTAATGCTTAGGCAGCATTATTTACCTGTTTTACCTTCTTTACGACGAACATATTCGCCTTCATAACGGATACCTTTACCTTTGTAAGGCTCTGGTGGACGCACGTCACGGATGTTAGATGCAAGAGCACCAACGCGTTCTTTGCTAATACCTTTAACGATGATCTTAGTGTTTGAAGGAACTTCAACTTCTAAACCATCTTCAGGTGTGAACTCAACTGGATGTGAATAACCTACGTTAAGAACAAGTTTTTTACCTTGTAATTGCGCACGGTAACCGACACCGATTAGTTCTAATGATTTTTCGAAACCTGCAGAAACACCAGTAATCATGTTCGCTAATAGCGCACGTGTTGTACCGTGGTTTGTGCGGTGTTCTTTTGAGTCAGAAGGACGAGATACAGAAATCACGTTACCTTCTTGCTCAATTTTCATATCTTGGTGGAAAGAACGAACAAGTTCGCCTTTAGGACCTTTAACGGTAACTGTGTTGTCAGCTGCAACAGTAACAGTTACGTTAGCTGGTACCTCGATAATTTTTTTACCTACACGAGACATTTAGTTGCACCTCCATTCATTTATTGCTAATTACCAAACGTATGCTAGAACTTCGCCGCCAACTTGTTTAGCGCGAGCTTCTTTATCTGTTAATAAACCTTGTGAAGTTGACACTAAAGCGATACCAAGACCGTTCAGTACTTTAGGCACTTCATTTGTTTTAGCATATACTCGTAGACCAGGTTTAGAAATACGTTTTAAGCCAGTGATAACGCGTTCGTTATCTTTACCGTATTTTAAGAAGATACGGATAATACCTTGCTTGTTGTCTTCCACGTATTCTACGTCACGTACGAAACCTTCACGCTTTAAAATTTCAGCGATTTCTTTTTTCACGTTGGAAGCTGGTACTTCTAACTTCTCGTGACGAACCATGTTCGCATTACGAATGCGAGTAAGCATATCTGCAATCGGATCAGTCATTGTCATTACATTTACCTCCTTCCCAAATTAGGGGATTACCAGCTGGCTTTTTTCACGCCAGGAATTTGTCCCTTATATGCAAGTTCTCGGAAACAAATACGGCAAAGTTTAAATTTACGATATACAGAGTGTGGACGGCCACAGCGTTCACAACGTGTATATTCTTGCACTTTAAACTTTTGCTTACGTTGTTGTTTAACGATCATAGATTTTTTAGCCACGTTTTCGCCCTCCTTGTTTAATTACTTTTGGAACGGCATACCGAATTGTGTCAATAACTCGCGAGCTTCTTCATCAGAATTCGCTGTCGTTACGATCACGATGTCCATACCGCGTACTTTTGAAACTTTATCGTAATCGATTTCTGGGAAAATTAATTGCTCTTTAACACCTAAAGTGTAGTTACCGCGACCGTCGAATGCTTTTTTAGAAACACCACGGAAGTCACGTACACGAGGTAGTGAAATTGAGATTAATTTGTCCAAGAATTCATACATACGCTCACCGCGTAATGTAACTTTAGCACCGATAGGCATACCTTCACGTAGACGGAAACCTGCGATCGATTTTTTCGCTTTAGTTACAACTGGTTTTTGACCAGTGATAATTGTTAATTCTTCTACAGCTGCATCTAATGCTTTTGAGTTTTGAACTGCATCACCAACACCCATGTTGATAACGATTTTGTCAACTTTCGGCAATTGCATAACTGATTTATATCCAAACTTGCTCATAAGAGCAGTTGAAACTTCATTTAAATATTTTTCTTTTAGGCGGCTCATTTGTGTACCTCCCTTCTTTTTATAGAAATTAGTCGATTACTGCACCTGATTTTTTTGCAACACGAACTTTTTTACCGTTTTCGATTTTATAACCTACACGAGTCGGCTCGCCAGATTTAGGATCGATTAGCATTACGTTCGAAACGTGAATTGCAGCCTCTTGGCTTACAATTCCACCTTGTGGATTCAATTGGTTAGGTTTTACGTGTTTTTTCACGATGTTCACACCTTCAACAAGAACGCGATCTTGTTTAGGGAAAGAAGCAAGGATAACGCCTTCTTTGCCTTTGTCCTTACCAGTGATTACCTTAACCTTGTCACCTTTTTTTACATGCATGCTGTCGCACCTCCTTGATTGGCACTATCATGAAATTAAAGAACTTCTGGAGCTAGAGAAACGATTTTCATGAAGTTGCTGTCACGTAATTCACGTGCAACAGGTCCGAAAATACGAGTTCCGCGTGGTGATTTATCATCACGAATAATTACACAAGCATTTTCATCAAATTTGATGTACGTACCATCTTTACGACGTGCGCCTGATTTTGTACGAACGATAACAGCTTTAACAACGTCACCCTTCTTAACAACGCCACCTGGTGTTGCTTTCTTAACTGTACAAACAACGATATCACCGATGTTAGCAGTTTTACGGCCAGAGCCACCAAGGACTTTAATTGTAAGAACTTCACGTGCACCTGAGTTGTCAGCAACTTTCATACGACTTTCTTGTTGGATCACTTAGGTTACCTCCCTTCGGAAATTGGTTGTTCCGAAATAGTTATTAAATAATAACCGCTTTTTCTACAACTTCA
The DNA here is from genome assembly GCF_040183165.1 of Lysinibacillus zambalensis. Lineage (NCBI taxonomy): Bacteria > Bacillati > Bacillota > Bacilli > Caryophanales > Bacillaceae > Lysinibacillus > Lysinibacillus zambalensis. The sequence goes on along the minus strand of NZ_JBEGDG010000009.1, from coordinate 173,553 downwards.
ACTAGACGGAAACGTTTAGTAGCTGATAGCGGGCGAGTTTCCATGATACGTACGATATCACCGATTTTCGCTGTGTTTAATTCATCATGAGCCTTAAACTTTTTAGAGTATTTTACACGTTTACCATAAAGCTTGTGCTTTTTATGAGTTTCAACTAAAACAGAAATTGTTTTATCCATTTTATCTGAAACAACGCGGCCCGTGTAAACTTTGCGTTGATTACGCTCAGTCATACTTGAAAACCTCCTTTATCAGTTATTTGCACTGATTTCTCTTTCACGAATAACAGTTTTCATACGCGCGATTGCTTTACGCACTTCACGAATACGAGCTGTGTTTTCTAATTGACCAGTCGCCAATTGGAAGCGAAGGTTGAAAAGCTCTTCTTTCAGTGATTTCACTTTTAATTCTAATTCAGAAGTGGCAAGGTCACGGATTTCATTAGCTTTCATTAGATTCACCACCAGTTTCTTGACGTTTTACGATCTTACATTTAACAGGAAGCTTATGTGATGCTAAACGAAGTGCTTCACGTGCGATCTCTTCAGATACACCAGCGATTTCGAACATTACTTTTCCTGGTTTTACTACTGCAACCCAACCTTCAGGAGAACCTTTACCAGAACCCATGCGGACTTCTAGAGGTTTTTTAGTGTAAGGTTTGTGTGGGAAGATTTTAATCCAAACTTTACCGCCACGTTTCATGTAACGAGTCATCGCGATACGTGCAGATTCGATTTGACGGTTAGTAATCCAGCTAGCTGTTTGAGCTTGTAAGCCCCATTCGCCGAAAGATACTTCTTTACCGCCTTTCGCTTCGCCACGCATGTTTCCGCGGTGTTCACGACGGTATTTTACGCGTTTAGGCAATAACATATTATTTGCCTCCTTCCACAGATTTCTTCGTAGGAAGAACTTCACCACGGTAGATCCATACTTTAACGCCTAATTTACCGTAAGTAGTGTCAGCTTCTGCGTGTGCATAGTCGATGTCAGCACGTAGAGTATGAAGTGGAACAGTTCCTTCACTATAGTGTTCAGCACGCGCGATATCAGCGCCACCTAAACGACCAGATACTTGTGTTTTAATTCCTTTTGCACCAGCGCGGATTGTGCGTTGGATCGCTTGCTTTTGCGCACGACGGAATGATACACGGTTTTCTAATTGACGAGCGATGTTTTCAGCTACTAGACGAGCGTCAAGATCAGCACGTTTGATTTCGATAATGTTGATGTGTACACGTTTACCAGTTAAATCGCTAAGGTATTTACGAAGATTCTCAACTTCAGAACCACCTTTACCGATTACCATACCTGGTTTCGCAGTGTGAATTGTAATGTTTACACGGTTTGCAGCGCGTTCGATTTCTACTTTAGAAACAGAAGCGTCTTTAAGAGCCGTTTCAATATATTTACGCACTTTGATGTCTTCATGAAGTAGAGTTGCATAGTCTTTTTCAGCGTACCATTTTGACTCCCAGTCACGAATAATACCAACGCGCAGTCCTATTGGATGTACTTTTTGACCCACGGATTAACCCTCCTTCTTCTCAGATACCACTAGAGTAATGTGGCTTGTGCGTTTGTTAATTGCGCTTGCACGTCCTTGTGCACGTGGACGGAAACGTTTTAATGTTGGACCTTCATCAACGAATACTTCAGAAACTACTAAAGAGTTGATGTCAAGATCGTAGTTATGCTCAGCGTTAGCAACTGCAGATTTTAATACTTTTTCAACGACTGGAGACGCCGCTTTTGGAGTATGACGTAAAATTGCAACTGCCTCACCAACTTGCTTGCCTCGGATTAAGTCTACAACTAGACGGACTTTACGAGGAGCAATGCGAACAGTACGAGCGATAGCTTTAGCTTGTGTCATTAGGATTTACCTCCTCTCAAAATTAGCGTCTTGTTTTCTTGTCGTCTGCACCGTGACCTTTGTAAGCACGTGTTGGTGCGAATTCACCAAGTTTGTGGCCTACCATATCTTCTGTTACGTATACAGGAACGTGTTTACGTCCATCATAAACAGCAATCGTTAAACCGATGAAAGTCGGGAAAATTGTAGAACGGCGAGACCAAGTTTTGATAACTTGTTTTTTCTCAGAAGCCTCTTGCGCTTCCACTTTTTTCATTAAGTGGTCATCAACAAAAGGTCCTTTTTTCAAGCTGCGACCCATGTAGGAACCTCCCTCCGTGATTCCACCACGGCTCTCACATAGAACCGTAGTTTAACCACATTATTTTTTACGACTACGGATGATGAATTTATCCGATTTGTTTTTCTTCTTGCGAGTTTTGTAACCAAGTGCTGGTTTACCCCAAGGAGTCATTGGTGATTTACGTCCGATTGGAGAACGTCCTTCACCACCGCCGTGTGGGTGATCGTTAGGGTTCATTACAGAACCACGAACTGTTGGGCGTTTACCTAACCAACGGCTACGACCTGCTTTACCGATGTGTACTAGTTCGTGTTGTTCGTTACCAACTTGACCGATTGTAGCGCGGCAAGTAGCTAACACTAAACGTACTTCACCAGATTGTAGACGAACGATTACGTATTTGTCTTCACGACCAAGTACTTGTGCAGAAGTACCAGCAGAACGTACTAATTGTCCACCTTTACCAGGTTTTAACTCGATGTTATGGATTGTTGTACCCATAGGAATGTTTGCTAATGGTAATGTGTTACCTACTTTAATATCAGCATCTGGACCAGATACGATTGTTTGACCAACCTCTAGACCTTTAGGTGCTAAGATGTAAGCTTTTGCTCCATCAGCGTAGTTGATTAATGCGATATTCGCAGAACGGTTTGGATCATACTCGATAGTAGCAACTTTAGCCGGAATGCCATCTTTTACACGTTTGAAATCGATAACACGGTATTGCTTCTTATGTCCACCGCCATGATGACGAACAGTGATTTTACCTTGGTTGTTACGACCAGCTTTGCGTTTAGTTGGTTCAAGCAATGATTTCTCAGGCTTGTTAGTTGTAATTTCCGCAAAGTCTAAAGACGTCATATTACGACGACCATTAGAGGTAGGTTTATACTTTTTAATCGCCATTGTGTTTCCCTCCTTCTTGATTGTTCAAATCATAAATCCATAAAGGATTACATTTCGAATAATTCGATTTCTTTGCTATCAGCAGTTAATTTAACAATCGCTTTACGACGTTTGTTAGTGTAACCACCGTAACGGCCAACGCGTTTGAATTTACCTTTGTAGTTAAGAACGTTTACTTTCTCAACTTTTACACCAAAGATTTCTTCTACAGCGTCTTTTACTTGAGTTTTGTTAGCGCGAGTGTCTACTTCGAAAGTATACTTTTTCTCTGCCATAAGTTCTGAAGAACGCTCAGTAATGACCGGACGTTTTAAAATATCACGTGCTTCCATTATCCAAGCACCTCCTCAACTTTTTCTACTGCAGACTTAGTGAACACAACTTTTTCGTGACCTAATAGATCAAGAACGTTGATTCCGTTTGCAGTTAAAACTGTTACACCAGGGATGTTACGAGCAGATAATGCTACGTTTTCATCTAGGTCAGCAGTTACGAATAAAGATTTTTTCTCTAAAGAAAGATCTTTAAGGATTTTTGTGAATTCTTTTGTTTTTGGTGCTGCTAGTGAAAGAGCATCAAGAACTAAGAAGTTCTGTTCTACTACTTTAGCTGATAAAGCAGATTTAAGAGCTAAGCGACGAACTTTTTTCGGTAATTTGTAAGAATAGCTACGTGGAGTTGGACCGAATACGATACCACCACCGCGCCATTGTGGAGAACGGATAGAACCTTGACGAGCACGACCAGTTCCTTTTTGACGCCATGGTTTACGACCACCACCAGCAACTTCAGAACGGTTTTTAACCTTGTGATTACCTTGACGTAGAGAAGCACGTTGTGCAACTACAGCGTCGAATAATACTGCTTCATTTGGCTCGATTCCGAAGATCGCATCGTTTAATTCGATTTCACCAACTGAAGCACCTGTTTGACTAAGTACAGATACTTTTGTCATTCCTGTTTCCTCCTTTCCTTAGGTGATTACTTAGCTTTAATTGCAGTTTTAACTGTAACTAGAGCTTTTTTAGAACCAGGAACATTACCTTTAACAAGTAGTAAGTTACGTTCCGCATCAACTTTCACGATTTCTAAGTTTTGGATTGTAACTACTGTGCCACCCATTTGACCAGGTAATTTCTTTTGTTTGAATACGCGGTTCGGAGCAACTGGACCCATTGAACCAGGACGACGGTGGTAACGAGAACCGTGGGCCATAGGACCACGAGATTGACCGTGGCGTTTAATTACACCTTGGAAACCTTTACCTTTAGTAACACCTGTTACATCAATTACATCGCCTTCTGCGAAAATTTCTACTTTGACTTCTTGACCAACTTCGTATTCTTCAACGTTCACGTTGCGGAATTCACGAATGAAGCGCTTAGGAGCAGTGTTCGCTTTTGCTACGTGACCTTGTTCTGGTTTGTTAGAAAGCTTAACGCGCTTGTCTTCGAAACCAACTTGGATAGCTTCGTAGCCATCTGTATCAGCAGTTTTCTTTTGAAGAACCACGTTTGGAGTAGCTTCGATAACTGTTACCGGGATTAAGTCGCCGTTTTCAGCAAAAACTTGTGTCATACCAATTTTTCTACCTAAGATTCCTTTAGCCATTTGTCACACCTCCTGTAAGTTTTAAATAGTTATATTTTTACCATTAAAGTTTGATTTCGATATCAACGCCAGATGGTAAATCAAGTTTCATTAACGCGTCAACAGTTTGTGGTGTTGGGTTAACGATATCGATCAGACGTTTATGCGTACGCATTTCGAATTGTTCACGAGAATCTTTGTACTTGTGAACGGCACGAAGAATCGTGTACACAGACTTCTCAGTTGGAAGTGGAATCGGACCTGATACACTTGCACCTGAACGTTTTGCAGTTTCCACAATTTTCTCAGCAGACTGATCTAAAATACGGTGATCATACGCTTTTAAACGAATACGAATCTTTTGTTTTGCCATTATTTTCCCTCCTTCTCGCCTATTTTCTAGACATTCTCCACGAAAATTTTCCGTCACACCGCCATGGCAAAGCGGCCGGGTGTGTCGGCAACCTCTCGTTTCATCGCAGTCAAAGACCAACATTCAACATTATACCCAATAAAAAAAGAATAAGCAAGTCTTTTCGCTAAATTCTTTTAAATGTTGCTGATATTCTTACTACTAATATTTTTCGTTCCTCTGAACCGTTTACTAGTATATAAAATTCCCATGCACTTTGCAACACATAAGGTTGTTATATCAACGTTTTCGAATATTTCAAACAATAACTGACTACAAGAACGCGTTCGCTAAAGCACTAGTGAGCTCAATTTGTAGATGATGCACTTAGTTATGTTGCCATTAACGTTCTATAATTTCTTAAAGATAATAAAAAAGCAGCTTCTAATAGTTAGAAACTGCTCTTTCTATTACTTATAAGAAAAACACACATGCAACCCAGCCAAATATAATGAGAGGGATGTTAATAAAGATAAACGTTGGCACACATGTATCCCAAATGTGATTATGCTGTCCATCTACATTTAAGCCTGCAGTTGGTCCAAGAGTAGAATCCGAAGCAGGAGAACCTGCATCACCTAAAGCACCTGCTGTACCTATTAGGCATATAATAGCCAAAGGACTCATTCCTAACCCTTGTGCAAGAGGAACAAATAAAGTTGCAATGATAGGTACTGTCGCGAAGGATGAACCAATCCCCATCGTCACTATTAAACCAATGACCAACATAATCAAAATAGCTAGACTCTTATTTCCTTGAAGAATTGTTAGTGAGTTTGAGATTAAGCTATCCACATGACCCGTGGCGTTAATAACAGATGCAAAACCATTTGCAGCGATCATCACAAAACCGATGAAGGCCATCATCTTCATTCCGTCAGAAAGAATCTCATCTGCCTCTTTCCATTTTAGTGCACCAGTAAAATACATCATCATAATTCCTGCAAAGGCGCCTACAATCATCGAGTCAGTATAAATTTGTGCACATAGAGAGACAATTAAAGCTACAGTCGTAGAAAAAATAACGAACTTACTGACATGAACATTTAAAGACTCTGTCTCAACATCTTTATTTTGATATTGTCGAGGTTTTCGATATACGAAAAAGGCTACAAATAATCCAATTAACATCCCTAGAACGGGTATAGCCATCGCTACCGGTACATCACGCGAAGTTGCTTCCATACCTGCCTCGGTTACTTGAGTAGAAACGATATCTTGGAAAATAGCTCCGAAGCCTGCAGGTACGAAACTATACGTCCCTATTAAACCAACAGCAATTAATGTAGCGATTATTCGTCGGTCAACCTCTAGCATATTTAAAACCTTTAAAATCGGAGGTATCAATAATGGGATAAAGGCTATATGAATTGGAATTAAGTTTTGTGAGAAAATAGACATCATAAAGATCAGTAGGAAAATTAAAACCTTCACTAATCCTTTTCGATTACTTGTACCGTTTTTATTTAATATTTTTAAAATCCCTGCAATCATTAATTCAGGAATTCCCGTTTTTGAAATGGCAATAGCGAAACCACCAAGTAACCCATAACTTAAAGCAATCGTTGCGCCTGCTCCTAATCCTTCTGTAAATGATTTTACAGTTGCTTCAATACCCATTCCGCTTGTTAGACCTCCTGCGAAGGCGCCTAATACAAGAGAAAGAACAACATTGATACGGAGCAAGCTTAATATTAACATGACGGCCACTGCCACAATTACTGCGTTCATTTCAACACTTCACTTTCATACACTAGATTACTAATACACTAAACTTTAATCGTCTAATACTTGAAAGTCAAGATGTTTTTACCCCCTGGAAAAATTCCCTAAATTTAAACAACAAAAAAAAACAGTATGACCTTAACTAATCATACTGTTTTAAGATTTCTTCCTATTTATAACGATTCACGAATGACTTTTTTATAATAGCCAACAGAAAGTACAGCGAAGATAGCATATAACGCTATATAGCAGCTCATAGCAATCCATAATGGTGTGGTTAACTCTGAGCCGAATAAAAACCATCCCGACTTAACAGCAAAGTAACTATGGAGTAGCCCAATTATTAATGGAACACCAAAATTAAAGGCTTGTTTCACATATATACCTTTCATAATATCTTTTTCAGCGAAGCCAATCTTTCTTAATATCGTATAAGAGCCTCGCTCCTCTTCAGCCTCAGACATTTGCTTAAAGTATAAAATACTACCCGTTGTCACTAAAAATGCTAACCCTAAAAATGCTGCGGTAAATATCGTAATTCCTAATGTTTCAATATTCCCCTTACGTGCTTCTTCAAAGGATTGTATATCATTTGAGTAATTTTCTTTATTTAATTGTATATATAATTTCTCTGCTTGAGCTAAATCACTTTTATTCTTTATCTTAATAGAAGTTTGTTTGTGCCACTCAGAAGCGCTTGAATACGTAGCTAGTTTTTCAAACAATGCATCCGAAACTACGAAAATTGGCCCCCCAGGCCCTGATGTCACAGTACCACTTATAATACTTTCATGTTGAACATCTTTGACATGAAGCGTTTCTTCCTTTGTTCCCTCTGGACCTCCAGGAGTGACAACTACATCACGATCCTTTTCAAGTGGAAACATCTCTGCCATATAACCACCGTAGTTTGTTAATATGACATCATTATCCGAAACGGTAGCTTCATGAACTATTTGTTGATAATCAGAAAGTGGAATTGTATAAATGAGTCCTTCTACACCATCAAGGGGATTATCTTTATTTTGCTGTTCTTTCGATAATAGCTGTGAAAAGGAAGCTGAAACGCTCTGTAATCGGTAATCTATTTTATCAAAAGCAATATTATTGTCCTCTAGCTTCTTTAAAAATTCCTGGCCCCTATCTTCAAGTAAAACATAATCACCAGGTACTCGGCTATACGCCGACGCTTCTGATGAATAATACGATATATAAGCTAAAGTTGTAACGCCAAGCGAAACACCCGTTAAAACCGTAATAAGCGTTAAGGATTTCGCATTACTCTTCATACGATGCATAATCGGTGTTAACGCTAAGACATCACGAGCAGTTAAATGTCCATTTTTCTTAAGACGAATTGAATTCATAATAAATGCTACAGAGAAACGGAAAACAAGGAATGTTCCGCCAATAGTAGTTGCTAAAATAATAGTCATATTAAGAGCTAAATCACCAGTAGTGTTAATATCGAAAAGCTTAGTTGATGCATAGTAGCCATATGCAATTAGTACAAGCCCTAAAAAACCAATAACCATTTGTAATGGGCTGAAACGTTTTACGCGCTCATCAGCTTGCTTTGAAGCGCTAAATAGTGATAGTAATGATATACGGTAAATCATCAAAGCCATTTGCACAAGTACAATGGCTAGTAGAATGGCAAATACTACGATAGATTGTTGTAGTGCCTCAGTACTAAACGTCATTGTCACAAGTGTCTCTTTTTCAAGTACGTGCAGTAAAATCATTGCGAATAAGCGTGAACTAAAGAACCCTGCAAGTATACCTAAAACGACCGCGCCTACAAATAAGAAGATACTTTCTACCGCTAATAAACGTACGATAAGCCCCTTTGTCATCCCTATTAGCTGATACAAACCTATCTCCTTACTACGACGCTTCATAAATAGATGGTTGGCATATAGGACGAAAAATAAGACAATAAAGTACAACATATAGGTTGCTGCTTTAAAACCCGCTGTGGCCGTACCGCTCTTCTCTACTGTATCGAGCACTTCAGCATTATTTTGCAATGTCACAAAAGAAAAATATAAAGTAACACTAAAAATAAGTGCGAAAAAATATAAATAATAATGCTTCATATTTTTCTTCATACTGCGCAATACGAGTTTACTAAGACTCATAGCCGTCACCGCCTAGCACACTTTGCGTATGCATGATTTCTTGGAAAAAAGCCTGTCTCGTTTTATCTCCTTTATATAGCTCACTATAAATGAGTCCGTCCTTTAAAAATAAAACACGTGTACAAAAACTCGCTGCTACCGCATCATGCGTAACCATCATAATCGTTGCTTTTTTTGACTCATTAATACTTTGTAGATTTTTTAAAAGTGCAGTAGCTGATTTTGAGTCAAGTGCGCCTGTAGGTTCATCAGCAAATACAAGCGAAGGATTTGTGATTAGTGCCCGAGCCGCTGATGTACGTTGCTTTTGACCACCTGATATTTCATTTGGATATTTATTTAAAATCTCAGCAATACCTAATAAGTGCGTAAGCTCCTTTACACGACTCTCTGCAACAGCCTTTGGTAGTCTGCTAATAGCTAATGGTAGTAGAATATTTTCTTTCACCGTTAGTGTATCTAATAAATTATAATCTTGGAATATGAACCCCAATTGTTCACGACGGAAATTAGCTAACGCCTTCTCCTTCATACCACGTAAGTTTTGACCATTTATTTCAATAACACCTTCTGTTGCAAAGTCAATTGAACACAAAACATTTAAAAGTGTTGTCTTCCCAGAGCCTGAAGGTCCCATAATGCCAACAAATTCACCTTGATTCACTTCTACATCAATACCCTTTAACACCTCTTGGGCTGTTGATTTTTTACCATATACTTTTTTTACTTTACGACCAATTAAAACCGCCACTTGTAAACGCCCCTTTCTATAGTCCAAGTGTAACCTGTCTACGTCGGCAATTCGTGTGTTTTACATGACAATATAAAAAGGTAGGTGACAATTTCGTCATCTACCTGTTAGTTTGACATATTCATTTTGTAATGGAAAACGTAATGTAAATATCGAGCCTTCACCTACACTAGATTGGACAGTAATACGGACGCCAATTTTCTGCGCCACATTATGTGCTAAGTATAGACCCATACCTGTCGATTGCGCAGACTCTCTTCCGGCTGTTCCTGTATACGACTTATAAAAAATTCGTGGTAGATCCGCCTTACGGATACCAATACCTGCATCTTTTATATGTAATAGTGTTGCTCCAGTAGCATCTACTTCTGTAAATATTATTACCTCTGAATTTGCAGGACTATATTTAATCGCATTGGATAATATTTGTCGGATGATAAAGGCTAGCCATTTAGCATCCGTCGTCACTGTATCTGTTAATTCCTCCACATCAAAACCGATACCTTTTTCAATACACCATGCCTGCATAGCTCTTATTTCTTTATAGACAACCGTTCTTAGCTCAATCTCCATCATATAATTATCTTTTTCAATTGAAGCTAACCGTGTTTGATGTAGCTGCTGATCGACCAATAAATGCAATCTTAGCCATTCTGTCTCTAATCTACGACGTAATGTCAAATCTTCTACACGATCCAGCATTAAATTAACCGCAGTTAAAGGTGCCTTTACTTCATGAACCCATGCTAGAAGTTCATCCGAATATTCCTGCAGCTGTACCTTTGCTTGATTTAACTCTGTATTCTTGCCGTAGAGAACTTCTTCAATTTTCGTAAAGTATGCCATTTGAAAAGGCGATAACACTAAATTTTTGCTATGCACGTCATCAAATTGGTTTTCAACATTTCCTAGGAAATTTTTTAGCCGCCCAACTTCTACTACGTATCGCCAAAAAAGAAAGGTCATAAAGCTAATAAGCATGCTAATATTAATATATAAAATTGAAATCCCCACTAATCCAACGTCTAAAGAAAATAAAACATTGATCATAACGATGATAAAAACAAAAAAGCCTATCCATGCAAGGCGTTCTCTTAAAAATAAAATGAGCATTGTCCATCACGTCCCTTGTGTTAAAGCCATATAACCAAGTCCCTTTTTAGTTAAAATCACTTCTTGTAAACCTATTTCCTCAAGCTTAGTACGTAACCGATTAACATTTACCGATAATGTATTATCATTGACAAAGCGTTCATCGTCCCATAACTTTCTCATTAAATCATCTCTAGAAACAATTTGATCGGCCTTCTCCACTAAAATACGTAAAATAAAGAGCTCATTTTTAGTTAATGAAGAGAGATTACCCTCATACATAATTTCACTGCGCGCATAGTCAATAACTGCACCATTAAACCGTGTGACATCCATTGATTCTTCTATATAATCATATGTACGACGTAAAACGGCTTGTACCTTTGCAAGTAATACCTCCATATGGAACGGCTTTTGTACAAAGTCATCTGCACCCATTTGCATTGCCATAACCATATCCATTGGATGGTCTCGTGAAGATAGAAAGAGAATTGGCACCTTTGAGATATGACGTATTTCACGACACCAATGAAAGCCATCATAGGAAGGTAGCTGAATGTCTATCAATACAAGCTGTGGTTTTTCTTCAATAAAATCATCCATTACTTTTTGAAAGTCTTTAGCACCTACAACTTGAAGCGACCACTGTGCAAAACGTGTCTGAATCATTTCAAAAATGGATGGATCATCTTCTATCAACAATATTTTCATCTCCACTTACAAACTCTCCTTCCATGAAATTATATGTATTAAATATCTTCACACCATAACGTTGGGTTAATTTCTGCTCCGACAGGGCGCTTTCCTGAGGGCGTCCAGTCTCCACTCCAATCAGCGTACTTAACATACGTTCTAACAAATATTATCCACCAATCTTTTGGAGAGGACCTATTAAAAAATTATAGAAACAAAAGGGGATTTTGATCTATGGCACTAGCTATCATTTCCGGCTACTTCGTATAAAAGAAATTTTATTCTTACTTTTAGCGAGTTGAGTTATTTCTGCTTTTTGGTATTTCACCTAGTATGTATACATAAAATAATCTAATTCAAATAAAATTATCAAATGTTTTTAACTTATTTTAACATAAAAAACCAATCTGTAAGCGTCCCTACAGATTGGTTTTGAAAATAAGCTAAATGCTTAAATTATTTTTGGATAGAAGCAACTACGCCAGCGCCTACAGTACGGCCACCCTCACGGATAGAGAATTTAGTACCTTCTTCTAGAGCGATTGGAGCGATAAGTTCTACTGTCATTTCGATGTTATCACCAGGCATTACCATTTCAACGCCTTCTGGTAAGTTACAGATACCTGTTACGTCAGTTGTACGGAAGTAGAACTGAGGACGGTAGTTAGTGAAGAATGGAGTATGACGTCCACCCTCTTCTTTTGATAAAACATAAACTTCAGCTTTGAAGCTTGTGTGTGGAGTGATTGAACCTGGTTTAGATAATACTTGACCACGTTGGATATCTTCACGAGCTACACCACGAAGTAAAGCACCGATGTTGTCACCAGCTTCAGCATAGTCTAATAATTTACGGAACATTTCTACACCAGTTACAGTTGTAGATTTTGCTTCTTCAGTAATACCTACGATTTCAACTACGTCACCAACTTTAACTTGACCACGTTCAACACGGCCAGTTGCAACTGTACCACGACCAGTGATAGAGAATACGTCCTCTACTGGCATCATGAATGGTTTGTCAGTTTGACGTTCTGGAGTTGGGATATAAGAATCTACAGCGTCCATTAATTCAACGATTTTTTCTTCCCATTCTGCTTCGCCTTCAAGAGCTTTAAGAGCAGAACCTTTGATTACTGGAAGATCGTCACCTGGGAAGTCATATTCAGATAGTAGGTCACGGATTTCCATTTCTACTAATTCTAATAATTCTTCGTCGTCAACCATATCACATTTGTTCATGAATACTACTAAGTATGGAACACCTACTTGACGAGATAAAAGGATGTGTTCACGAGTTTGTGGCATTGGGCCATCAGCAGCAGATACTACTAAGATACCGCCGTCCATTTGTGCAGCACCAGTGATCATGTTTTTAACATAGTCAGCGTGTCCTGGGCAGTCAACGTGTGCATAGTGACGAGTATCAGTTTCATATTCTACGTGAGAAGTATTGATTGTGATACCACGTTCTTTTTCTTCTGGAGCGTTATCGATATCAGCGTATGATTTAGCTTCCCCACCCATTTTTTTAGAAAGAACTGTTGCGATAGCAGCAGTTAAAGTTGTTTTACCATGGTCAACGTGTCCGATTGTACCAATGTTAGCATGCGTTTTTGAACGGTCGAATTTTTCTTTAGCCATTAGAGATTGCCTCCTCAAAATTATATGTTTATATTTTTTGAAAATTTATAGAATGATTGCTGATGGTGAACGGGCCCATCCACCATCCCACAATCATAGCTTACAAATTAGTTATACTTTATGCAAGATGAAAATTCAATTATTCACCTTTATTTTTTTTGATGATGTCAGCAGCGATTGATTTTGGTACTTCTTCGTAATGATCGAATGTCATTGAGAATACACCACGACCTTGCGTTGCTGAACGAAGAGTTGTTGCATAACCAAACATTTCCGATAAAGGAACCATTGCACGAACAACTTGTGAGTTACCGCGAGCTTCCATACCCTCAACGCGTCCGCGACGAGAAGTAATGTTACCCATGATATCACCAAGGTATTCTTCTGGAATTACAACTTCTACTTTCATCATTGGTTCTAAGATAACTGCATCACATTGTTTAGCAGCTTCTTTAAGAGCCATAGATGCAGCAATTTTGAACGCCATCTCATTCGAGTCAACGTCATGGTAAGAACCGAATACTAATTTCGCTTTAATATCGATAAGTGGGTAACCAGCTACTACACCGCGGTCAAGAGAGTCACGAAGACCAGCTTCTACTGCAGGAATGTATTCACGAGGTACTACACCACCAACGATAGCGTTTTCGAATTCAAAGCCTTTACCTTCTTCATTTGGAGAGAACTCAATCGTTACGTCACCATATTGTCCACGACCACCAGATTGGCGAGTGAATTTACCTTGAACTTTTGCAGAGCCACGGAATGTTTCACGGTAAGATACCATTGGAGCACCTACGTTAGCTTCTACTTTAAATTCACGGCGCATACGGTCAACTAAGATATCAAGGTGAAGCTCACCCATACCTGAGATGATTGTTTGACCAGTTTCTGTGTCAGTGTGAGCACGGAAAGTTGGATCCTCTTCTTGAAGTTTTTGTAAAGCTTGACCCATTTTATCTTGGTCAGCTTTTGATTTTGGTTCTACAGAAAGAGAAATTACTGGCTCAGGGAATTCCATTGATTCAAGAATAACTAGGTTTTTCTCGTCACATAGAGTATCACCAGTAGTAGTATCTTTAAGACCTACAGCTGCTGCGATGTCCCCAGCGAATACTTTAGAAATCTCTTCACGAGAGTTTGCGTGCATTTGTAGGATACGGCCTACGCGTTCACGTTTACCTTTAGAAGAGTTTTGTACGTATGAACCTGATTCTAAAGTTCCAGAATACACACGGAAGAAAGTTAATTTACCTACGAATGGGTCAGTCATAACTTTGAATGCAAGAGCTGAGAATGGCTCTTCATCTGAAGAATGACGTTCTAATTCCTCGTCACCATCAACATCAGTACCTTTGATTGCTGGTACATCTAATGGAGATGGTAAGTAATCGATAACTGCATCTAACATTGGGCGTACGCCTTTGTGTTTGAATGCTGTACCACAGATTACTGGGTAAAATTCTACTGCAATCGTAGCACGACGGATAGCCGCCTTAAGTTCAGCAACAGAAATTTCTTCGCCTTCTAAATATTTTTCCATGATTTCTTCATCAACACTTGCAACAGCATCGATTAATTTTTCACGGTATTCTTCAGCTTGTGCGCGGTGCTCTTCAGGAATTTCGCCTTCAGTCACTGCTGTACCTTTTTCGTCGCCGTAGAAAGTAGCTTTCATTTCAACTAAGTCAATGATTGCTGAGAACTGATCTTCAGCTCCGATAGGTAATTGGATAGGATGAGCGTTTGCTTGTAAACGTTCGTGTAGAGTTCCTACAGAATATAGGAAATCTGCTCCTGTTTTATCCATTTTGTTAATGAACACGATACGTGGAACGCCGTAAGTTGTAGCTTGACGCCATACTGTTTCAGTTTGAGGTTCAACACCAGATTGAGCATCAAGAACTGTTACAGCACCATCAAGTACGCGTAGTGAACGTTCAACTTCTACAGTGAAGTCTACGTGTCCAGGAGTATCGATGATATTTACACGGTGGCCGTTCCATTGAGCTGTTGTTGCAGCAGAAGTGATTGTGATACCACGTTCTTGCTCTTGCTCCATCCAGTCCATTTGAGAAGCGCCTTCATGAGTTTCACCAATTTTGTGAATCTTACCTGTGTAATAAAGGATACGCTCAGTTGTTGTTGTTTTACCAGCATCAATGTGAGCCATGATCCCAATATTACGTGTATTCTCTAGGGAGAATTCGCGTTTCATAGGTATTTCTCCTTCCATATTGGGCGTATGCGGTTTAGATATTGATTACCAACGGTAGTGAGCGAATGCTTTGTTCGCTTCTGCCATTTTGTGCATATCTTCACGTTTTTTAACTGATGCACCTGTGTTGTTAGAAGCATCAAGGATTTCGTTAGCTAAACGCTCTTCCATAGTTTTTTCACCACGAAGACGAGCGTAGTTAACTAGGTAACGAAGACCTAAAGTTGTACGACGTTCTGGACGTACTTCTACTGGTACTTGATAGTTAGAACCACCAACACGGCGAGCACGAACTTCAAGAACTGGCATTACGTTGTTAAGAGCAGCTTCGAATACTTCAATTGGATTTTCACCAGAACGTTCTTTAACGATATCGAACGCACCGTATAAAATCTTTTGAGAAGTACCTCTTTTACCATCAACCATCATTTTATTAATTAAACGAGTTACTAGTTTTGAACTATAAATTGGATCTGGTAACACGTCACGTTTGGAAACAGGACCTTTACGAGGCATGTGTTTTCCTCCTTTCGAATAGTTATCGATTTATTTTATAAGAATTACTTTGTAATAGTTGATTGACAAATTTTCAATCTGCTAGCAAGATTAAAAATTTGCAACAACTATTTTAAAGTTCATTATTAAGCAATGCTTAATAATGTTAAATTATTTTTTTTCTTTAGGGCGTTTTGTTCCGTATTTAGAACGTGATTGTAAACGACCGTTTACACCAGCTGTATCAAGAGCACCACGTACGATATGGTAACGAACACCCGCTAAGTCTTTTACGCGTCCGCCACGGATAAGAACAACACTGTGCTCTTGTAAGTTGTGGCCTTCACCTGGGATATAAGCAGTTACCTCGATTTGGTTAGTTAAACGTACACGAGCGTATTTACGTAACGCTGAGTTTGGTTTACGAGGTGTCATTGTACCTACACGAGTACAAACTCCGCGTTTTTGTGGAGATTTAACGTCAGTTAAAGATTTTTTAAATGAGTTATATCCTTTGTTTAACGCTGGTGATTTTGATTTCGTGCTTTTAGATTGACGAGGCTTACGAACTAATTGGTTAATTGTAGGCATCGGTTTTTCCTCCCTTCATTTATTCCTTTTTAATACCACACATCCAGGTGGTTCATTTTTTGGGTAAAAACAAAGTCTTTGTGTTTAATACACAAAAACTACTCTACAGTAATCGCAACTACTGCAGCTCCAACGTGGATTCTACAGGCCTTGCCCAGTTCCTTTTTCGACTCAACAAGAGTAACTGGTATACCGATTTCTCTCGCGAAAGATATGGCCGAATCGGTTACCCAATTGTCTGCATCGAGTGCCACAAAAAGTTCTTTCACTGAACCGGCTCGCATTGCTTTTACTGTTTGCTTTGTACCTATGATTGTTTGACTATCCCTTACTCTATCATAAGACATTTTCATATCCTCCGAAGTACAGACAGTTAACTATCAACCTTCAATATATTATCATTACCAATTTCGGCTGTCAACTCATATCTTTAAAAAGTCCGAAGAGATGATGAAAATACATCTCCTCGGCACTTATTTTAATGATTATTCAGCAGAAATTAGGTTTTCTGTCTCAAGCTCATCTTTTTCAATACGGATTTGACGGTAACGTTGCATACCAGTACCTGCAGGAACAAGTTTACCGATAATTACGTTTTCCTTCAGACCAAGAAGTTCATCACGCTTACCTTTAATAGCAGCATCAGTTAACACACGAGTTGTTTCTTGGAATGATGCAGCAGATAAGAATGATTCTGTTTCAAGAGACGCTTTTGTAATACCAAGGATCACAGGACGACAAGTCGCAGGGTTTTTGCCATTCATAACAGCATCTACGTTTGCCTCTGAGAATTGGTGAATATCTAGTAATGAACCTGGTAATAATTCAGTATCTCCAGCTTCAATTACACGTACTTTACGAAGCATTTGGCGAACCATTACCTCGATATGTTTGTCACCAATTTCTACCCCTTGCATACGGTATACTTTTTGTACTTCTTTTAACAGGTATTCTTGAACTGTTGAAACGTCTTTAACTTTTAACAATTGTTTTGGATCGATAGAACCTTCTGTTAATACTTGACCGCGTTCTACAAAGTCGCCTTCTTGTACTTTCAGACGAGCATTGTAAGGTGCTGCGTATTTACGTGTTTCTACTTCACCTTCAATTGTAATCTCTTTTAGACCTTCACGGATTTCAGTGATGTCTGAAACAGTACCTGCGATATCAGAAATAACTGATTGACCTTTAGGATTACGTGCTTCAAAAATCTCTTGGATACGTGGAAGACCTTGTGTAATATCATCCCCGGCAACCCCACCTGTATGGAATGTACGCATTGTTAACTGTGTACCTGGTTCACCGATTGATTGAGCCGCAATAATACCAACTGCTTCTCCAACTTCAACCTCTTCACCTGTTGCTAAGTTCATGCCGTAACATTTTTTACATACGCCATGTTTTGTATTACATGTAAACGCAGAACGGATTGTAACTTCTTCGATACCTAGCTCTATAATGATACGAGCGATATCTTGATCGATCAAACCGTCTTTTTCTAAAATTACTTCACCTGTTTCTGGATGGTGGATTGTTTTCTTCGTATGACGACCGATAATACGCTCATCTAACGCTTCAATTAGCTCTGTACCTTCCATTAACGCACCAATTGTTAAACCACGGTCAGTTCCACAGTCATCCTCACGAACGATAACATCTTGTGCTACGTCAACAAGACGACGTGTTAAGTAACCTGAATCGGCAGTTTTTAGGGCTGTATCGGCAAGACCTTTACGAGCACCGTGAGTTGAGATGAAGTACTCTAATACCGTTAAACCTTCACGGAATGAAGATTTAATTGGAAGTTCGATGATACGACCAGCCGGGTTGGCCATCAGACCACGCATACCTGCTAACTGTGTAAAGTTAGATGCGTTACCACGGGCACCTGAGTCAGACATCATAAAGATTGGGTTTGTTTTCTCAAGCGACTTCATCAGCTTTGATTGAATTTCATCTTTCGCAGCACTCCAGCTTGAAATAACTCGATCATAACGCTCATCTTCCGTGATGAAACCACGACGGAATTGCGCTTGAACTTTATCTACTTTTTCTTGAGCTACCGCTAAAATTTCGCCTTTGTCTGGTAATACGACGATGTCAGATACACCTACAGTAATACCAGCGCGTGTTGAATATTTGAATCCTAGGTTTTTCATGCGGTCAAGCATTTTAGATGTTTCAGTAATGTGGAAACGTTTAAATACTTCAGCAATGATATTACCTAAGAATTTTTTACGGAATGGATTTACAACTGGTACTGATGCAAAGTGTTTGCGCAATACAGCTGTGCGTTGTGCTTCCACTTTACCTTTTTCATCAAGCCCATTATAAGAAGCATCTGCCTCAAGCTCTTTTAACGTTTCTTCATCAATTGTTAAGTTAACGAAGTATTTGCTTGGTGTTTCTTGCTCTAAGTTGAAATCAGTTGGCTCATTAATGTATGGGAATGATTTAGGCAAGATTTCGTTAAAGATTACTTTACCAACAGTCGTTAATAGGAACATATTATTTTGTTCCTCAGTAAATGTTGGGTTGTTTAACGAGCTTGCTTTAATCGCAATACGAGTATGCAAATGAACATGACCTGTATCATATGCAATTAATACTTCGTTTGGTCCATAGAAAATTGTTCCTTCGCCGCGAGCTGTTTCACGTTCAAGTGTTAAGTAGTAGTTTCCTAATACCATATCTTGAGATGGTGTTACAACTGGTTTACCGTCTTTCGGGTTCAGGATATTTTGTGCAGCAAGCATTAGAAGACGAGCCTCTGCTTGCGCTTCCGCTGATAATGGTACGTGAACCGCCATTTGGTCACCATCGAAGTCAGCGTTATAAGCTGTACATACTAATGGGTGAAGACGAATAGCACGACCTTCAACTAGTGTTGGTTCAAACGCTTGAATACCAAGACGGTGAAGCGTAGGTGCACGGTTTAGTAATACTGGATGCTCACGAATAACATCTTCTAAAACGTCCCATACATCGTTGTTTAAACGCTCTATTTTACGTTTAGCAGATTTAATATTATGAGCAAGGCCACGTTCTACTAACTCTTTCATTACGAAAGGCTTGAATAATTCAATTGCCATTTCTTTTGGTAGACCACATTGGTACATTTTTAAGTTTGGACCTACTACGATAACCGAACGACCAGAGTAGTCAACACGTTTACCAAGTAAGTTTTGACGGAAACGACCTTGTTTACCTTTAAGCATATGTGAAAGTGATTTTAATGGACGGTTACCAGGACCTGTTACAGGACGACCACGACGACCGTTATCAATTAATGCATCAACAGCTTCTTGTAACATACGTTTTTCGTTTTGTACGATGATGCTTGGAGCACCAAGGTCTAGTAAACGTTTTAAACGGTTATTACGGTTGATTACACGACGATATAAATCGTTTAAGTCAGAAGTTGCAAAACGACCACCATCTAATTGCACCATCGGACGAAGCTCTGGTGGAATAACCGGTAGTACATCTAAAATCATCCATTCAGGAGAGTTACCTGAGTTACGGAATGATTCTACAACTTCAAGACGTTTAATGGCACGTGTACGGCGTTGACCTTGTGCTGATTTCAACTCTTCTTTTAAAGATTGAGTTTCATCTTCAAGATCAATTTTGCCTAATAATCTTTTAATTGCTTCCGCACCCATAGATGCTTCGAAAGTGTTACCGAATTTTTCACGATACGCACGGTACTCTTTTTCAGAAAGTAGTTGCTTACTTTCTAAGTTTGTAGCACCTGGTTCGATTACAACGTAAGATGCAAAGTAAATTACTTCTTCTAGTGCACGTGGGGACATATCTAAAATAAGGCCCATACGGCTAGGAATACCTTTGAAGTACCAGATATGTGAAACTGGTGCTGCTAATTCGATGTGGCCCATACGTTCACGACGAACTTTCGCGCGTGTTACTTCAACACCACAACGATCACAAACTACGCCTTTGTAGCGTACACGTTTGTATTTACCACAATGACACTCCCAGTCCTTAGTTGGACCAAAAATACGCTCACAGAATAAACCATCTTTTTCTGGTTTTAATGTACGGTAGTTAATTGTTTCAGGTTTTTTAACTTCACCGTATGACCAAGAACGAATCTTGTCAGGAGAAGCTAAACCAATTTTCATATATTCAAATTCATTAACGTCTATCAAGGAGCCTACCTCCCTCTAGTATAGGTCTTTATAAAGACTCTTTTACGCAGCTCGATAATCGTTTGCAAGAATCATTTCTCTTTAGCAAAAGATTAAAAATAGAATGATTTAATCAATTATGCCTCGGCATAATTGTGTCCTGAATCGGCTTTGTGTTTGCATAAAGCATTCCTTTCCGATTCCGTGACATCCGCCGGAGGCTTTAACTTCTTTCAGCAAGTGTTTTTTGTAGCGAAAGCGAAGCGTCAGCTACAAGTGTTTTTTGTAGCGAAAGCGAAGCGTCAGCTACAGGTGTTTGGACACCCGCTGATATCAGCTTAAACCCGCCCACCTATAGAGGTGGGAGACTTCCGCTGAAAGAAGTTAAAAGAAAAAGCCGGACAGGGCGTTAAATCCTGCCCGACTAATTTGAAAAATAACTTTGACCGTGTTCACTAATAATGTGAATTAACGTTTTCCATTATTCAAAAGACTCTACTGGCTCTTCTTCCGTATCTTTCTGTGGTGCAATGTTAAGTGCATCAGCTGGTTGAAGATCTTCTTCTTCGTCTAAGTCGCGAAGCTCTACTTCTTCATCATTGACCGTTAACATTTTCACATCCATACCAAGAGATTGAAGTTCTTTAATCAATACTTTGAATGATTCAGGAACGCCTGGCTCTGGTACACTTTCACCTTTAACGATTGCTTCGTATGTTTTCACACGTCCAACAACGTCATCGGATTTAACTGTTAAGATTTCTTGAAGAGTATAAGCAGCACCGTATGCTTCAAGTGCCCATACCTCCATCTCACCAAAGCGTTGTCCACCGAACTGTGCTTTACCACCAAGTGGCTGTTGCGTAACAAGTGAGTAAGGACCAGTTGAACGTGCGTGAAGTTTATCATCAACCATGTGAGCAAGTTTGATCATGTACATGATCCCTACTGATACACGGTTATCAAATGGTTCACCTGAACGTCCATCATACAGGATTGTTTTACCATCACGGTTCATGCCTGCCTCTTCCATCGTTTCCCAAACATCTTCTTCGTTGGCACCATCGAATACTGGAGTTGCCATATGAATGCCTAGGGAACGAGAAGCCATACCTAAGTGTAATTCTAAAACTTGTCCGATGTTCATACGAGAAGGTACACCAAGTGGGTTTAACATGATATCAACAGGAGTACCGTCTGGCATAAATGGCATATCCTCTTCCGGTAAGATACGAGAGATAACCCCTTTGTTACCATGACGTCCGGCCATTTTGTCCCCTACGCGAATTTTACGCTTTTGAACAATGTAAGCACGAACTAATTGGTTAACACCTGGTGGTAATTCATCGCCATCTTCACGGTTAAATACTTTTACATCAAGAATAATACCGCCAGCACCATGTGGTACGCGTAATGAAGTATCACGAACTTCACGAGCTTTTTCACCGAAGATAGCATGTAATAAGCGTTCTTCAGCTGTTAATTCAGTAACCCCTTTAGGTGTTACTTTACCTACAAGAATGTCACCGTCACGTACTTCCGCACCAACGCGAATGATACCACGTTCATCTAAATTACGAAGTGCATCTTCCCCGACGTTTGGAATATCACGAGTGATTTCTTCAGGTCCTAATTTTGTATCACGAGACTCTGATTCATATTCTTCAATATGAACAGATGTATATACATCGTCTTTTACAAGGCGTTCGCTCATAATAACAGCATCCTCATAGTTAAAGCCGTTCCAAGTCATGAACGCAACAAGTACGTTACGACCAAGAGCAAGTTCGCCTTTTTCCATAGATGGACCGTCTGCTAAAATGTCACGAGGTTTCACGCGTTCGCCAACTTTTACAAGTGGACGTTGGTTGTATGAAGTACCTTGGTTAGAACGAATGAATTTTTGTAATTTATATTTTGTTAAATCGCCTTTAACCTCTTTACCGTCAACGACTTCAATACGGCGAACATGGATAGAGCGAGCTTCAACGTGCTCAACAATACCATCATATTTCGCTACTACCGCCGCACCTGAGTCACGCGCATCAACGTGTTCCATACCAGTACCAACAAATGGTGCTTCTGGGTTAAGAAGAGGAACTGCTTGACGTTGCATGTTGGCACCCATAAGTGCACGGTTCGAGTCATCGTTTTCTAAGAACGGGATACATGCAGTCGCAGCTGACACTACTTGTTTAGGTGATACGTCCATGTAGTCCATTTGCGATTTATTAAATACTGTGTTATCCCCACGGAAACGGCCTACTACTTCTTCTTTAGCAAATGTACCATCAGGATTTAATAGTGAGTTCGCTTGTGCTACATAGTAGTTATCTTCTTCATCAGCTGTTAAATAATCAATTTGATCCGATACTTTACCTGTTTCATGGTCAATACGACGATAAGGTGTTTCAATGAATCCGAATTTATTTACTTTGGCAAATGAAGATAAAGAGTTGATTAAACCAATGTTTGGACCCTCTGGTGTCTCGATTGGACACATACGACCATAGTGAGAATAGTGAACGTCACGTACTTCGAAACCAGCACGCTCACGTGTTAAACCACCAGGTCCTAATGCAGATAGACGACGTTTATGCGTTAACTCTGCCAGTGGGTTTGTTTGGTCCATGAATTGTGATAATTGAGAGCTACCAAAGAACTCTTTAATTGACGCAATTACTGGACGAATATTAATTAATTGCTGTGGTACGATTGCCGCTGTGTCGTTAATAGACATACGCTCACGTACTACACGTTCCATACGAGATAAACCGATACGGAATTGGTTTTGTAGAAGCTCACCAACAGAGCGTAGACGACGGTTACCTAAGTGGTCGATATCATCTGTTGCCCCTACTTGGTAAAGTAAGTTGAAGAAATAACTTACTGAAGATAATACGTCAGCAGGCGTAATATTCTTCACTTCTTCATCGATGTACGCATTACTAATAATATTGATTTCTTTTTGCGCTTCATCTTTTGGTGCATAAATTTTAATAGATTGGATTGTTACATCATCCTCAAGCACTCCACCTACTTGTGATAAAGTGCGGAAACCGATTCCTTTTGATGAATCTTCTAAATACGGTAAGATTTTATCTAAAGTACGACGGTCAAGAACTGTACCTTTTTCTACTAAAATTTCGCCTGTTTCTGGATCTACAAGCGTTTCAGCAATCGTTTGGTTAAATAAACGATTTTTGATATGAAGCTTTTTATTCATTTTGTAGCGACCAACATTCGCTAAATCATAGCGTTTCGCATCAAAGAAACGAGAGTATAATAAACTCTTCGCACTTTCAACTGTTGGTGGCTCACCTGGACGTAAACGTTCATAGATTTCTAAAAGTGCTTTTTCAGTACTTTCAGAGTTATCTTTTTCTAACGTATTACGTAAAAATTCATTGTCACCGATAATATCGATAATTTCTTGGTCTGAACCGAAACCTAATGCACGAAGTAACACCGTTACTGGTAGCTTACGAGTACGATCAATACGCACGTAAACTACATCTTTTGCGTCAGTTTCATATTCCAACCATGCACCACGGTTTGGAATAACTGTTGCTCCGAAACCTTTCTTACCGTTTTTATCAGTTTTATCATGGAAATACACACTTGGTGAACGAACTAATTGTGAAACGATAACACGTTCAGCACCATTGATAATGAACGTACCTGTTTCTGTCATTAATGGGAAGTCGCCCATGAAGACATCCTGTTCCTTCACTTCGTCTGTTTCTTTGTTGTAAAGACGTACTTTCACACGTAATGGAGCTGCGTAAGTAACATCTCGCTCTTTACACTCATCGACTTCATACTTAGGATCTCCTAATGAATAATCAATGAATTCTAATGAAAGATTACCTGTAAAGTCCTCGATCGGCGAAATGTCACGGAACATTTCACGTAGACCTTCTTCAAGGAACCACTCGTAAGACGCCGTTTGAATCTCAATCAGATTTGGAAGCTCAAGCACCTCGTTAATACGCGCAAAGCTTCTACGCTGGCGGTGTTGTCCATACTGAACTAGTTGACCTGTCAACTCATTCACCCCTCAATAAAGCGATATTAGGTCTTTGCAAAATCATACAAATAGTGTATGATTTCGAAAGACAAAAAGAAAACGAGTCTTCAAAAAGATCTCATTTTCGGTTAACTAAACTTATCTTGGCAAGTATACCCACATTATAACAATCATATACAAAAGGGCATACGACCTCAAAATAATATTTTTGCATTTTACCATATTATCATAGCCGATTTGTCAAGTCAATAATTTATGCATATTTCATTTATTTTTTTGCACGCACTATCCAGTAGCCTTTTTTCTTCTCCACAACATCGACTTCAGAAAATTTTTCTTCTAAATAACTTACCGTTGATGGTGCACCTTGCTTCTTCTGTATTACTACCCACAACTCGCCAGATGACACTAACTTATCATAAGCTCCATCGTAAAAACGGAAAATTGTTTCCTTTCCTGCGCGAATTGGAGGATTGGTTAAAATAGCTGCAGCTTTTATATCGTTGCCAACCATCGATAGTCCGTCACTCACAAATATCCGTACATTTTGAACACCGTTTACTTGCGCATTTTTTTGTGAGAGTGCAACTGCACGTTCATTTATATCCATCATAAGAACGGTACGATCTGGGTTTGTCTTGGCAATCGATAATCCAATTGGTCCATACCCACACCCCACATCAAAAATTGCACCATCAATATCAGGCATTTGAAAAGCATCTATTAATACACGGGATCCAAAATCTACTTCGCTTTTACTAAATACCCCTGCATCCGTTTCGAAGGAAAACGTATGCCCTAACAATTTGAATGTCCAGTGACGAGGTTTACTCTCAGTTTGAGGCTTACTTGTATAATAGTGATCTGACATTTTCACGCCTCCTCATAATGAAGAAAAAAAGCTCGCCGCAATGACGAGCTTTCCTTTTGTTTAAAAGTAACGCGAGATTACTTAACTTCTACAGATGCGCCAACTTCTTCAAGTTTAGCTTTGATTTGTTCAGCTTCATCTTTAGAAACGCCTTCTTTAAGAGCTTTAGGAGCGTTATCTACTACTTCTTTAGCTTCTTTAAGACCTAAACCAGTGATTTCACGAACTGCTTTGATTACTTTGATTTTTTCGCCACCAGCAGATGCTAGTACTACGTCAAACTCAGTTTTTTCTTCAGCAGCGCCAGCAGCAGCACCACCTACTACTGCTACAGGAGCAGCAGCTGTTACACCGAATTCTTCTTCGATAGCTTTTACTAAATCGTTTAATTCAAGAACTGTCATAGCTTTGATAGCTTCTAAGATTTGCTCTTTATTCATTATAATTTCCTCCTAATTGGATAATGTTTTTTTGTTGCGGGTTAGGCCGCAGAAGTTATAGTGCGTATGAAATTACGCGCCTTGTTCTTCTTTTTGTTCTGCAACAGCTTTTGTTGCAAGTGCGAAGTTACGCACTGGAGCTTGAAGTACAGATAAAAGCATAGAAAGAAGACCTTCGCGTGATGGAAGTTCTGCAAGTGCTTTAACATCTTCAACAGAAGAGATTGTACCTTCAATAATACCTGCTTTAATTTCTAAAGCTTCATTTTTCTTAGCGAACTCGTTGATGATTTTAGCAGGAGCTACAACATCTTCATTAGAGAACGCAATTGCGTTAGGACCAACTAATACGTCATTGATTCCTTCAAGGCCAACAGCTTCAGTCGCACGACGAGTTAAAGTGTTTTTGTAAACTTTGAACTCAACGCCAGCTTCACGAAGTTGTTTACGAAGCTCAGTCACTTGTGAAACGTTAAGACCACGGTAATCCACAACTACTACAGAAGCAGCATTTTGGAATTTCTCTGTAATCTCTTGAACTTGTACTTGTTTGTTTTCGATTGCTTTGCTCATGATGACACCTCCTATTAGAATGGGTCATTTATACCGACAAAAGAAAAGCCTCTGGGTCAAAATAGACACAGAGGCTGAAAGTCATCATCTTTAAAATAAGAATCCGAATTCCGATGTCCTCGGTAGGATCATTAAGTGACAAGTCACTCCTACTGTCTACGGTACAAATGGATGATTCACAACAGCATCCATCATATCACAGATAGACAGAGCCGTCAACAGATTTATATAAAAAAACTAATTATTTTACTACTACGCTTGAAGCGTCAACTTTAATAGCTGGGCCCATTGTAGTTGTAACGTTTACAGATTTCATGTAAGTACCTTTAGCAGCAGCAGGTTTTGCTTTTTGTACTACATCAAATACAGTTAAGAAGTTTTCTACTAATTTTTCTGCAGAGAAAGAAACTTTACCGATAGGAGCGTGGATAATACCAGCTTTATCAGCACGGTATTCTACTTTACCAGCTTTAATTTCTTCGATCGCTTTAGTTACATCGAAAGTAACTGTACCAGTTTTAGGGTTTGGCATTAAACCTTTAGGTCCTAATACACGACCAAGTTTACCAACTTCACCCATCATGTCAGGAGTTGCAACGATTACATCGAAATCGAACCAACCTTGTTGGATTTTTTGGATGTATTCTGCATCGCCTACGTAGTCAGCACCAGCTGCTTCAGCTTCTTTAAGTTTTTCACCTTTAGCGAATACTAATACACGTTGAGTTTTACCAGTACCGTTTGGTAACACTACCGCACCACGGATTTGTTGGTCGTTTTTACGAGTATCGATTCCTAGACGGAAAGCAACTTCTACAGTAGCGTCGAAGTTCACTGAGCTAGTTTTTTGAGCAAGTTCGATTGCTTCTTGTGCGCCGTATACTGCGTTACGGTCGATTAATTTTGCTGCATCTTGCAGTTTTTTACCTTTTTTAGCCATTATATAATTCCTCCTTGATTGTGGTTATAGCGGATTTTACCTCCCACGAATAAAGGTTGCGCGTTCACAAAGAAACTCCGCAACCTTCCAAAAACAAATACATCATCAAGTAATGGGATTAGTCTTCGATAACAATACCCATGCTTCGTGCAGTACCTTCAACCATTAACATTGCAGCTTCAACTGAAGCAGCGTTAAGGTCTGGCATTTTAGTTTCAGCGATTTCGCGAACTTTATCACGTTTAACCGTTGCAACTTTTTTACGGTTTGGTTCACCTGATCCAGATTGGATACCAGCTGCTACTTTAAGTAGAACTGCTGCAGGTGGAGTTTTCGTAATGAAAGTGAATGAACGGTCCTCGAATACTGAAATTTCAACTGGAATAATAAGACCAGCTTGATCAGCAGTACGCGCGTTGAATTCTTTACAGAATCCCATGATGTTCACACCCGCTTGACCTAATGCAGGACCAACCGGTGGAGCTGGATTTGCTTTACCAGCAGGGATTTGAAGTTTAACAACTTTAATAACTTTTTTAGCCACGAGACACACCTCCTTAAGTCCGTGATGTGGTAATTGGGTTGCCCCTCCCACTCAATATCTGTCTGTCAGCTAAGTGCCGATAACATTAAAATTATCATTACAGACGTCAAAGCAAAGTATGACAGTCTGACCTTTGAAATGATACCACTTTTATTTTTTTTAAGCAAGTAGTAAATAACAAATTCTGTGACATACTCATCAGACATATGGCACTTTAGTTGCTAAAACTACATTTTTTGTATTTGCTCAAAATCAAGTTCCATAATTGTTTCGCGACCAAACATGTCTACAGAAACCTTCACTTTTCCTTTTTCAGTATCAATTTCTTCAACACGTCCTTGGAAGTGTGCGAAAGGCCCTTCTAATACTTCTACCGCTTCTCCAACAGAAATATCAATCTCGACAACTTTGTCAGTCATGCCCATTTGTTGTAGTAGACGGTCCGCTTCTTCAGGTAATAATGGTGTTGGCTTCGCACCACCGCCAGATGAACCGATAAAGCCAGTTACGCCTGGCGTATTACGCACAACATACCATGAATCATCTGTCATAATAAGCTCTACTAAAACATAACCAGGGAAAACTTTACGCATCATTGTACGCTTTTTCCCATCCTTCAATTCCGTTTCTTCGTGTTCAGGCACAATAACACGGAAAATCTTATCTTGCATACCCATCGTTTCTACACGTTTCTCTAGGTTTGCTTTTACACGGTTTTCATACCCTGAATACGTATGAACAACATACCAATTTTTCTCCATAACTACTAGGACTCCTCGTCCGTCCCTCCCTTACTAAATCAATTACACCTTGGCGTAATTGTGTCTGGATTTTGTATTGTGTTCGCACAATTAGTCCCTTTCAAAATCCGTGACATATGCCAGCGGCTTTATCTTCATTCAATCGGTGTTTGGACACCTACCAAAAAGGAACTGCATTTGCATTCAACCTACCACTTTTAGAAGCAGGAATCTTCTACTGAATGATGATAAAAGTGAAAAGAATTGGATATGCTAAGTGCATTCTTTACTCTTTTCACAAACTGCTATTAGAAAAACATAGCTTTCGCTAATAGCTAGCGAAAGCCTGATGATATATACCAAATCTAGCATAGTCATCTATCGCTACCCTCATACTATCCCGAGTAGCATACTTATCATATTAAGAATATTTTACTGCTGATCACTTCATACAACAAACGAAACAAACGAAAAAACCCGTTTATTGTAATGACGGGCTATTTCAGAAGTATTAACATGCTATTTACTAAATTATAACTCTAAGTACCAGCGGAATAATGATGAAATACCTAAGTCTACTAACACAAAAAATAAAGCCATAATTACAACAGTTGAAATTACAACGACTGTATATTTCGTCAGTTCTTTACTTTTTGGCCAGCTTGTTTTGCGCATTTCCGACATTACATTGCTGAAAAAGCCTTTAATCTTGCCCATTCTAGCCTAACCTCCGAATCAATCATATCTGTCTATTTACAAATTATTTTATAGCGTTTGTTTATGCACTGTATGTTCATTGCAATGCGAGCAAAATTTCTTTAATTCGAGGCGTACAATTGAATCTTCCTTAGCTGGAAACGTATAATTTCTCGATCCGCATTTTTCGCAATTTAGAACGACTTTTTTTGCCATATAATCACCTTTTCGGCACTTTGTCTTTTCAAGACTAACACCTATATTTGTCAATGTCAACAAAGGCATACAACTGCTAAGACATTTCTTCGAGAACTAAATGTCGCTCTAATTTACGCTTTACTCGTTGTAAAGCATTGTCAATAGACTTCACATGACGATTTAGTTTCGCAGAAATTTCATGATAAGACTGACCATCTAAGTAAAGAGCTAACACTTGTAGTTCTAGTTCACTTAAAATCTCACCCATCTTCTCTTCTAAGTAGCCAAACTCTTCTCTATGAATCATTAACTCTTCCGGATCATCCATAATAGCACCCGTTAATACATCCATTAAAGTACGATCTGACTCTTCGTCAAAAATAGGCTTGTCCAGAGAAACATATGAGTTAAGTGGAATATGCTTTTGTCTCGTAGCTGTTTTAATAGCCGTAATAATCTGCCTTGTAATACATAGCTCAGCAAAAGCTCGAAAAGAAGCAAGCTTATCTCCCTTAAAATCGCGAATGGCTTTATATAAACCAATCATGCCCTCTTGCACAATGTCTTCCTTATCTGCACCAATTAAAAAATAAGATCTAGCCTTTGCTCTTACTAACAAACGGTATTTCGTAATTAAATAATCCAACGCATCTGTATTACCTTGATGCACCATTTCAATAAGTTCTTCATCATTGAATCGTTCAAAATCTTGTGTCACTTGTACAATACTATTTTTAAACATGGTATCACCTCAGCCACAACAGATAATTAGAAACAGTATAACGGAATTGGAAAATATGAGTCAATCAATCATTTCAAACCACGCCGCCATTTTTCAAAGGCCAAAGCAACATCCGGCTTAAGCTCCATGCGGGATGGCGGTTTGCTATCATGTTTTTGTTTCACCTCATGAGAAATTTTATGTTGGATAATACCCATATCAATTTCTAGCTCTCTTGCCGATTTTCGCAGAGCACCGTTACCAAAAATAACGTTTTGCTCTGCCATATCGGAGGTTGCTACGTGAATCTGTACATTTCTAGCTTTTAGTTCGTGTGTCATTTTTTCAATACGTTCATCTGCTGTTTCATTTTTCCGTGTATAAATGATTTCGACATCGTTTTCTAAATAAGTTTGCTCCACACCCGGTACAAGATGTGCGTCAAAAACTATAATTACGCGCCACCCCATAGCTGCCTTATACTCAGCCATAAGCTCAACCAATCTCTTACGGGCATCTTCAAAATTTGTATCACGTAATGGTCGTAGCTCTTTCCAAGCTCCTATCATATTATAGCCGTCAACAAGCAAAATAGTTTTCATTGTCAATCATTCGCTTCTTGACGTTTACGATACACTTCGTACATTAAAAGTGCAGCAGCTACCGATGCATTTAGTGATGTGACATGTCCAATCATCGGTAAATGATATAAAAAGTCACATTTCTCTTTTAATAAGCGGCCCATTCCTTTGCCTTCACTACCAATAATAATCGCAAGCGGCAATGTTGCATCCATTTTACGATAGTCTGCAGAACCCTTGGCATCTGTCCCTGCAATCCATACCCCTCGTTCTTTTAGCTCATCTACCGTTTGCGCTAAATTATTAACACGCACGACAGGTACATGCTCAATTGCTCCAGTTGATGCCTTTGCCACTACGGCTGTCAAACTCACAGAACGACGTTTCGGAATAATAATACCATGCGCGCCTATCGCATCAGCAGTTCGCATAATAGAGCCTAGATTATGCGGATCCTCTAGCTCATCTAAAATTAAGAAAAATGGGTCTTCTTGTTTTTTTGCCGCAGCCGCAAATAAATCCTCTAGCTCTGCATATTGATATGCCGCAACAGAGGCAACAATTCCTTGGTGATTGGCATCTGATAATTGATCAACCTTTTTCTTCGGGACAAATTGAACAATGACACCACGTTCACGTGCCAAATCTAGAAGTTCGTTAACCCCTGATTTTTTCACACCTTCTGCAATCCATACTTTATTCATATCGCGGCCTGAACGAAGCGCTTCTAACACTGGGTTTTTACCGGCAATCATTTCTCCATTTTGCTCTGCCATTAATTTGACACTCCTTTCGATTCCTCGATTATTTGAATAGCGTATGCAATGATTGCATAAACGCGTTCTAATTCATTTAATAAAAATAAACTACCCAGCACCGCCTCAAAACCGGAGCTATTACGGTATGTTTGAACATCTGTATTTTTCGGCACAGAGCCGGATTTGGCATTGCGTCCACGACGGAACACAGCCAACTCCTCCTCTGTTAAAAAACCTTCATCCATCATTCGATGTACAATCGTAGATTGTGCTTTCGCTGATACGTAATGTGTCGCTTCCCTATGAAGTGTGTTAGGTTTGACGCGACCGGCACGTAGCAGATGCTCTCGTACCTTTTGTTCTAAAACTGCGTCCCCCATATAGGCTAACGCTAATGCATTCAATTGCTTAACATCTTCGTTGCGGAGTTTACCCAAATTACTTACCCTCGTTTCCATCTAGTTCCTTGTCGCGTATCTTCTAAAATGATACCTTGTGCTTGCAAATGGTCACGAATTTCATCTGAACGGGCAAAATCACGATTTTTACGAGCTTCTATACGCTCCTGTAAAAGAGCATCAATTTCTTCGTCTAACAACTCTTCTTCTTTTGCAAATTCAATACCTAAGACGTCACCTAACACCTCAAAAGTTTCAGTAAAACGCAATAATACTTTTTCATCAGTATTCGTTTCGTTTAAATAAATATTTGCGATTCGCGCTAATTCAAATAATACAGAAATGGCGTTGGCTGTATTAAAATCATCATCCATCGCTTCTTCAAAATGAGCTTTTTGTTCAGCAATTTTTTCAAGCCATTCTTCTGAGCAATCACCTAAGCTTGCTGTTGCTGTTAAACGGTGTTTGACATTGTTGTAGGCAGTAAGAATTCGTTCTAAACCATTTGCAGCTGCATCTACTAAATCCTTCGCAAAGTTAATCGGATGACGATAATGCACCGAAAGCATAAAGAATCGTAAAATTTGCGGGTTAATTTGTTTACGAATATCATTTACGAGTATAAAATTGCCAAGAGATTTGGACATCTTTTCATTATCTATATTAATATACCCATTGTGCATCCAATAACGCGCAAATGTTTTATCATTATGAGCTTCAGATTGTGCAATTTCATTTTCATGATGCGGGAATGTTAAATCTTGCCCACCAGCATGAATATCCATAGTATCTCCTAAATGCTCACGCGCCATTACTGAGCATTCAATATGCCAACCTGGACGTCCTTTGCCCCACGGACTTTCCCAGTAAATTTCGCCTGGCTTCGCAGCTTTCCATAGAGCGAAATCTAACGCATCATCTTTTTTCTCACCCGCTTCTATACGAGCACCGATTTTTAAATCATCCACCGCTTGGTGAGATAATTTACCGTAACCATTAAATTTACGAGTGCGGTAATAAACATCACCAGCTGACTCATAAGCGTAGCCTTTATCGATTAATACTTGAATGAATTGAATGATATCATCCATATGCTCTGTTACGCGTGGATGTACATCTGCTTTCTTGCAGCCTAACGCCGTAATATCTTCAAAGTATGCAGCAATAAAGCGTTCCGTTAATTCATGAACCTCTTCTCCAAGTTCATTAGCAGCCTTAATAATTTTGTCGTCAACATCTGTGAAATTTGAAACAAATTTCACATCGTAACCTTTGTATTGGAAATAGCGACGCACTGTATCGTAAACAATAACAGGACGTGAATTCCCAATGTGAATGTAGTTATATACTGTCGGACCGCAAACGTACATTTTTACTTTGCCTTCCTCCAGCGGTACGAAAGTTTCCTTTTGTCGTGTTAATGAGTTGAAAATTTGAATACTCATTGTATTTCTCTCTCCTTTTGTAAGCGTTCGATTTCCTGATTCATTGCTGCAATCTGCTTCTCGAAAGCTTGACAACGTTCTTCTACAGGGTCAGGAATATTTTGATGATCTAGTTTTTTCTCTAGACGGACTCCATCCTTAATCACTATTTTACCAGGAATACCGACAACCGTAGCATTTGGCGGCACTTCTTTTAAGACAACTGAGCCTGCACCAATTTTACTATTTTCACCAATTGTAATAGAACCTAACACTTTTGCACCTGTTGCAACTAGTACATTATCCTCTAATGTCGGATGGCGTTTCCCCTTTTCTTTTCCTGTACCACCCAAAGTTACACCTTGATACAACGTTACATTATCACCAATCTCACATGTTTCACCAATGACAACACCCATCCCATGGTCAATAAAGAAACGTCGACCGATTTTCGCTCCAGGGTGAATTTCAATTCCAGTAAAGAAGCGACTAATTTGTGAAATGGTACGGGCTATAAAATAAAAACGCTTTTTAAAGAACCAATGGGCAACTCGATGTGCCCAAGTAGCGTGCAGGCCCGAGTATGTTAATATCACTTCGAATACACTACGCGCTGCTGGGTCATTCTCAAAAATTGTTTCTACATCTTCCTTCATTCTTTTAAACACAAAAGCTCCCCCTTTTCATTTTGATCTGCCTTGATCCTTTGAAATACTATAACTGACGTTGATTCACCCCAGAGTTAGCCGAGTGAGTTTTGGCACATCCCCCACTTTAAGTCTATGTCGTCTAGAAAATAAAAAAGCGCCCCTATCATCCCAAAAAAGGAATGACAGAGACGCTAAATTTGCGCGGTTCCACTCTGATTGAAGGCGAATGCCTTCCACTCTGGACGTTCTGTAACGGGAACGAATCGATAAAGCCTACTTTTTTTCAGCTTCATGCTCAAAGGTGCATTTCAGTTTTGCCTAGGCTCAGACCACTTTCAGCCGGTGATGGTCCTCTCTTTAGAGCATGCGCCACTTACTTCTCCTTATCAACGCTTTTTCAATGTAAATACATTTTACAACGAACTAATAAATTGTCAATCAATTTCTACTTATTGCGCAAATTTTTCTACACGATCAATTGTTTTCTGTTTGCCAATTAAGCAAATTGCGTTCGGAAGTTCTGGACCATGCATTTCACCCGTCGTTACGACGCGAATTGGCATAAATAGATTTTTACCTTTGTGTCCAGTTTCTTTTTGAACAGCTTTAATAGCCGCTTTAACAGTATCAGGCGTAAATTCCTCTAAACTTTCAAGCTGTGCTTTAAATGCAGTCATTACCTCAGGTACCTGTTCACCTTCTAAAACTGCTTTTGCTTCTTCATCATATTCAATATGATCGTTAAAGAATAGGCGAGATAGTTCTACAATTTCAGCACCAAAGCTCATTTGATCATGATAAAGTGCGATTAAATCTGTAGCCCATGCACGTTCTTCTTCTGTTAATTCTTCTGGTAATAAACCAGCTTTTTGTAAGTGTGGTAAAGATAAAGCCACTACTTCTTCTAAAGATAATTTTTTAATGTATTGGTTATTCATCCAAGTAAGCTTTTGTTTATCGAACATAGATGGTGATTTTGAAAGACGTTTTTCATCAAAGATTTTAATAAATTCTTCTTTTGAGAAAATCTCTTCTTCCCCTTCAGGAGACCAGCCAAGTAATGCGAAGAAGTTAAACATTGCTTCAGGTAGGTAACCTAAATCTTTATATTGTGTTACGAATTGAATAATTGACTCATCACGTTTTGATAATTTTTTACGGTTTTCATTAATAATTAATGTCATATGACCATAGCTTGGATATTCCCAGCCGAATGCATCAAAAATCATCATTTGTTTTGGTGTATTCGATAAATGCTCTTCACCACGGAATACGTGTGAAATTTCCATAAAGTGATCATCTAGCACTACCGCATAGTTATACGTTGGGATTCCGTTTGCTTTAACAAGTACCCAGTCACCAATATCTTTAGACTCAAATGTTACTTGTCCACGTACTAAATCTTCAAATTCATATGTTACATTTTCAGGTACGCGCATACGAATTGTATATTGTTCACCAGCAGCTTCTTTAGCTGCAACTTCCTCTGCTGATAAATGACGGCAAGTTCCATCATAAGTCGGAGCTGCTACACCTCGTGCTTTTTGTTCTTCACGAGACGCTTCTAATTTCTCTGAAGAACAGAAGCATTTGTAAGCTAAACCTTGCTCTAGTAGCTTTTCAGCGTGCTCTTTATAAATATCAAGACGCTCCATTTGACGATAAGGTGCATACGGTCCACCAATATCGATTGACTCATCATATTCCATACCTAACCATTTTAAGTTATCTAGCTGAGATGCTTCTCCGCCCTCTACATTACGCTCAACATCTGTATCCTCAATACGTACGATGAATTTACCGTTATGATGTTTTGCATATAAATAGTTAAATAACGCTGTACGCGCTCCACCGATATGTAAGAAACCAGTAGGGGATGGCGCGTATCGAACACGAACTTCTTTCGCCATAATTAAAAGCCTCCTAAATTTTCGTTCAAAAAATTGACTTTGTTCATTTTACCACTCTGTTACAGGAAATAAAAGCACTGTGAACCCGCTTTTATTTCTTCATCAATAGGATTGTCGCCATCGCTGCAATCCCTTCCTCGCGACCTGTAAAACCTAAACGCTCAGTTGTTGTTGCTTTAACATTCACTTGAGAAGGCTCTGCATGAAGCAATTCAGCAATACGATTTTGCATTTGTCCAATATACGGTGCCATTTTCGGACGCTGTGCCATAATCGTACAATCCACATTACCTAAAACATAGCCTTTATCCTCAACAATCTTCCAAATATGCTCTAATAATTTCGCTGAATCAGCATCTTTGAACGCAGGATCGGTGTCTGGGAAATGACGACCGATATCGCCCTCACCAATAGCCCCTAACGCTGCATCTGTTACAGTGTGTAATAAAACATCTGCATCCGAATGCCCTACTAACCCTTTTTCATGAGGAATTGTTATACCACCAATAATTAATGGACGCCCTTCTTCAAATGCATGCACGTCAAAACCTTGTCCCACTCGAAACATATGATTTTGAAACTGTCTAATAAGATAAATAAAAAATCCACCAATCGAAGCTCATTTACTTCAAGAAATATGCAGACTTAAAAAGCTTCTATTCAGCTTATAAGGCAGTCTCATTCACCTTCCTTCACTTTTATATTTACTCTATATTATACCCTCATATTTTAACATATTTCCTAGGAAATTGAGTTAACAGTAAACCTTACTCTAGACTAAAGTTCAATTAAAAAATAAAATCTCATCAGCATCCACTGCTAATGAGATTTTTGTATGCTTTCATAATGTTTTCAAAGCACGTTTACGCAAAATCGCTTCACCAAAAACTAAATCCTCTTGTGTCGTCATCTTTACATTTTCGTAGCTACTTTCTACAATATGCACCTCATGTCCAAGACGTTCAACAAGCATTGCTTCATCGGTACCAAGGAAGCCCACCTTCTCAGCGACATCCTCTGCCTCTACAATCAAATCAAATTGAAATGCTTGAGGAGTTTGAATCATCCATAAGCTTTCTCGATCAATCGTCTCTTCAATTACACCATCACGTACTTTTTTCATCGTATCCTTCGCACGAACACCCGCAATCGCAGCGCCAAAGTCATGCGCACTTCGCACAAGATTCGCTATAATGTCGTGAGTAATAAATGGACGCGCAGCATCATGCACAAGCACAATATCGACCTGCTTCATTTCTTTCATGCAAGAATGGACTGAATGCTGTCGCTCTGCACCACCATCAGGTAAACCTTTAACTTTAGTAATTCCATACCTCTCTAGCATGTCCTGAATAAACACACGCTCTTCAGGCTTTACCGCAAGCCAAATACCTGTACACTGACTATCCTGTTCAAATACCTCTAGCGTGTGTACGAGGATCGGTTTTTCTAAAAGATTTAAAAATAACTTATTTTGCCCTGCACCCATTCGCTTTCCGCTTCCCGCAGCAGGCAATACTACTTCATATTGCACATTTCCCACTTCCTAGTCATCCTTTGGTTTAGCAAAAATCATTCGACCTGCTGATGTTTGAAGAACACTTGTTACGGTTACTGTAATTGCCTGTCCTATATAACTACGTCCACCTTCAACAACGATCATTGTGCCATCATCTAAATAAGCAACCCCTTGATTATGCTCTTTCCCATCTTTAATGACCATCACTTGCATATCCTCACCTGGAATTACAACAGGTTTGACTGCATTTGCTAAATCATTGATGTTTAGCACTTTAACGTGGTGTAGCTCACAAACTTTGTTAAGGTTAAAGTCGTTCGTCACAATTTGTGTATCGTAACCCCTTTTCTTCGCAAGGCGCACTAGCTTTAAGTCAACCTCTTGAACATCCTCAAAGTCCTCTTCAGTAATCTCAACATTCGTCATACGCTCATCTTGTAATTTTTTCAAAATATCTAAGCCGCGGCGACCTCTTGTACGCTTTAACGTATCCGAAGAATCAGCAATATGCTGGAGCTCAGTAAGAACAAATTGGGGTACAACTAGTGTACCTTCTATAAAGCCTGTTTCCGAAATATCTGCAATTCGACCATCAATAATTACACTAGTATCTAACAGTTTATAGCTTCCTCGTACTTCTTGAGGCTCTACACCTTCCGCTAATTTTTTCTTTGTAGTGTTACCTCGCAAAGTAAATAGCTGGATTAATTCATCTCGCTTTTTAAAGCCAACACGGAACCCTAAATATCCAAGCATAAATGACAGTATAATTGGTAAAACCTTTGTAATAATAGGTAAATCAATACTATCGATTGCAAAACCTAAGAAATAAGCAACGATTAGTCCGATAATAAGGCCGAGTGTACCAAAGAATAAGTCACCAACCGGCACTTTAAATAGCACCTCTTCCATCCAGCTAATAAGCCGTACAAAATAATCCGAAAAGGCAAATGATAATGTAAATAGCAATAGCGCTCCTAAAGCTACTGATACGTAAGGGTTATCAAGCCAAGGATTAGATGATAAATGAAGCAATTCGTATAATGGCGGTAAGAAAACAAGGCCTAATGCTCCTCCAATCAGTAAAAAAGCAATTTGAACAAATTTTTTCACAAACTGTCACCTCCCATTTTTAATATATAATTATACATAGTTTACTGCAGAAAATCTTTTATGACCCTATCAATGCATCGGTAATTTCATCCATTTTCCGATCATCCCGAGTCTACTGAAAATCAATGACTAAAAATTTTTCACACTAAAATCAGAAATGCCCCTTGGCATCCACTCTGCATTAAACAAGCATTTTCACAGACATTATCATAGACGCCAATACGCCTCTTTGAGTTTCCTACCTTCTATCTATGAATTAAAAAATCCAACACCCTGGTGTTCAATTGCGAAAAAGAAGTTAAAAGTGCATGTCAGAACATTGTCCAACATGCACAAACTATTTTATAGCTCTCTAAAGCAAGCATTCAATGCATCTTTTATCGTTTCTACACCAACTATCTCAATACCTTGAGGAAAATCCCAACCACCGATATTTGAAGCTGGTATGAAGGCGCGTTTAAACCCGAGCTTTGCTGCCTCAATCACACGTTGTTCAATACGAGATACACGACGCACCTCACCAGTCAAACCTACTTCTCCAATAAAGCAATCCGTTGCCCTAACAGCTTGATCCTTAAAACTCGAAACAATACTTGTCAATACAGCTAAATCAATGGCAGGCTCATCAAGCTTCACGCCGCCAGCAACTTTAATATATGCATCCTGCGCCTGCAGCATGAGGCCCATTCTCTTTTCAAGGACGGCCATAAGTAATTGCACACGATTTTGATCGACACCTGTTGCCATTCGTTTCGGATAATTAAAGCTTGTTGGTGTTACAAGCGACTGAATTTCAACTAAAATTGGCCGTGTACCTTCCATTGAGGCTACGATTGTTGACCCTGCCGCCCCCTGCGAACGCTCCTGTAAGAACAACTCAGACGGGTTTAACACTTCCTTTAAGCCCCCCTGAAGCATTTCAAAGATAGCAATTTCATTCGTAGAACCAAAGCGGTTTTTTTGGCTGCGTAAAATACGGTGATTATGATGTCGTTCTCCTTCAAAATACAATACCGTATCAACCATATGCTCCAAAATACGTGGTCCTGCAATTTGCCCCTCTTTTGTTACATGTCCGACTAAAAATATGGCAATTCCTTTTGTTTTTGCTATTCGCATAAGTTCTGCAGTACATTCACGTACTTGTGATACACTACCAGGCGCACTCGTTACCTCTGGATGAAAAACAGTTTGAATAGAATCGACAATAACAAACTTTGGCTTCACATCATCAATCGTCTGATTTAATAGCTCCAAATTTGTTTCAGAATATATATAAAGCTCCTGTGAGATTACCCCTAAACGTTCTGCACGCAGCTTTGTTTGACGGATGGATTCCTCACCAGAAATATAGAGCACACGATGCCCCTTATTTGAAAGCAACGCAGATACTTGTAATAATAATGTCGACTTCCCAATCCCAGGATCTCCCCCAATCAACACAAGAGAACCTGGTACGATGCCTCCCCCTAATACTCGGTTAAGCTCACCCATTTCTGTTGCAACGCGTGATTCCTCAGCAGCTTCAATTTGCATAATAGGAAGTGCCTTTTGGGTAACCGTAGCAGAGTGTTGGAATGCACCGCGTGGCCCTTTTGCAACGACTTCCACCTCTTCAACCATCTTATTCCATTCCCCACATCCTGGACATCTTCCCATCCATTTTGCAGATTCATAACCACAGCCTGAGCATACAAATTTTGTTTTTTTCTTTGCCAAATTGCATCCACCTCGAATATTTGTTCTTATGTTTATTGTACATCAATTTCGCCTTGGCGTAATTGCATCCGGATTTTTAATTGAGCTCAGTCCTGCACGAGGGCCGACACGATGTCGGTCATTTCAGTAGTGCCACAGGACGTGGCGTGTATACCGATGCAGGTCAGTTAGCCGTTTTCGCACAGACAAAATTGCCACAGGACGCGGCATCCTTAGACTGAGTTACTCTATTTCAGTAGATTTTGGATACCCTCTAAAAAGGAATCGCATCCATATTCATCTCACACCTTCCGAGATGGGAGATGAATGTGAATGAAGATAAAAAAGGACAGCTTGGCACTATAGCCTCGCTGTCCTTGTTTACCCTGCATGAGTGTGCAATTATATCCGTTCGTATGATATGAATTATTTAGAAGTAGAAACTTCCTCTTTTTTCTTCACAACAAACTCATCATTCACATAATCAATGATCACTTGGTCACCCTTCTCTACATTACCTTTCAGCAGTTCTTCCGATAAACGGTCTTCTACTTGTTTTTGTAATGAACGACGTAGTGGGCGAGCACCATATTGAGGGTCGTAGCCTTCCTCTGCAATTTTTTCAAGAGCCGAATCCGTTAACTCTAACGAAATGTCTTGCTCTTTTAGACGTTTTGTTAAAGAATTCGCCATCATCGCTACGATTTCTTTTAAATGTTCTTTTTCTAGTGAGTGGAAGACGATCATTTCGTCGATACGGTTTAAGAATTCTGGGCGGAATGCTTTTTTCAGTTCCTCCAGCATCGTACCCTTCATATCTTTATACTTCGTATCCGTACCACCGACATTGAAGCCAAGGTTTTTCTGATATTTTAAAGCATCCGCACCAACGTTTGATGTCATAATAACAACTGTGTTGCGGAAATCCACCACTCGACCTTTAGAGTCTGTTAAACGGCCATCTTCTAGTACTTGAAGTAAAATATTGAAAACATCTGGATGAGCCTTCTCAATTTCATCTAGTAATACTACAGAATATGGTTTACGGCGAACCTTTTCAGTTAGTTGACCGCCATCATCAAAGCCTACATAGCCTGGAGGTGAACCAACTAAACGTGAAGTCGAATGTTTTTCCATGTACTCAGACATATCAACGCGAATCATTGCGTCCTCATCACCAAACATAACTTCAGCTAATGCCCTAGCCAGCTCTGTTTTACCAACCCCTGTAGGGCCTAAGAAAATAAATGAACCAATTGGTCGTTTCGGATCTTTCAAGCCAGCTCTTGCACGACGAATTGCGCGAGAAATTGCCTCTACCGCTTCTCCTTGACCTACAACACGTTTGTGTAACTCTTCTTCAAGTTGTAATAACTTAGAAGATTCCTCGGAAGCAATTTTAGATACTGGAATTCCAGTCCACATAGATACTACCGCCGCTACATCATCCACTGTAACTTTTGATTCGGCTTTACCTTGCTCTTCCTTCCAATTTTTTCTCGTAGTTTCAATTTCATCTTTTAGCTTTTGCTCTGTATCTCTTAATGATGCTGCCTTTTCAAACTCTTGGCCTGAGACAGCTGCATTCTTTTCAGAGCGTACATTTTCCAGCTTATCTTCAAGCGCTTTTAAGTTTGGTGGCACCGCGAATGAACGTAAGCGTACTTTAGAGCCTGCTTCATCAATCAAATCAATCGCCTTATCTGGTAAGAAACGATCCGAAATATATCGGTCACTCATTTTTGCTGCCGCTTCAATAGCTTCATCTGTGATTTTCACACGGTGATGTGCTTCATAACGATCACGTAAGCCTTGAATAATTTGAATCGCCTCTTCTACAGTTGGCTCATCAACTTGAATTGGTTGGAAACGGCGCTCTAATGCCGCATCTTTCTCAATATATTTGCGATACTCATCTAGTGTTGTTGCACCAATACATTGAAGCTCACCACGTGCTAAAGATGGTTTTAAAATATTTGATGCATCGATGGCACCTTCTGCACCACCAGCCCCGATTAATGTGTGCAATTCATCGATAAATAAAATGACATTACCAGCTTGGCGAATTTCATCCATCACTTTTTTCAAGCGATCTTCAAATTCACCGCGATATTTTGTTCCAGCAACAACCGTCCCCATATCAAGTGTCATGACACGTTTATCACGAAGAATTTCTGGCACTTCATTATTAATAATTTGCTGTGCTAAGCCTTCAGCGATAGCTGTTTTACCGACACCTGGCTCACCAATCAATACAGGGTTATTTTTTGTACGGCGAGAGAGTACCTCGATAACACGTGTAATCTCCTTGCTTCGACCAATAACCGGATCTAGAGTACCTTCACGAGCAATTTGTGTTAAATCACGCGCAAGGCTATCTAATGTAGGTGTATTGGCAGCCTGTGCAGCTTGTTGACCAGATTGAGCATTGTCATTATTGCCTAATAACAATAGTACTTGCTGACGAGCCTTATTCAATCCGACACCAGCGTTATTTAATACACGAGCCGCGATCCCTTCACCTTCACGAATAAGCGCCAATAGTAAATGCTCTGTTCCAATATAGGAATGGCCTAATTTACGTGATTCATCGACTGATAGCTCTATTACTTTT
Source organism: Lysinibacillus zambalensis (assembly GCF_040183165.1). NCBI lineage: Bacteria > Bacillati > Bacillota > Bacilli > Caryophanales > Bacillaceae > Lysinibacillus > Lysinibacillus zambalensis. Next base: position 130,561 of record NZ_JBEGDG010000009.1, on the reverse strand, counting down.
TTAGCTCGAGGTGTGTAGTGGACAATTGGGCCAACATCCTCTTTACCCTTCCCTACAAGCTCTTCAATACCCGCTTCAATCATTTGAGGGCTAATATCAATGGCTTCTAATGCTTTTGCAGCAATACCGCCACCTTCGCGGATAAGCCCTAATAGAATATGCTCTGTTCCAATTGATTCGTGCTTCCAACGAATCGCCTCTTCTTGTGCAAGCTGTAATACTTTTTGCGCGCGTTGTGTAAAACGATTAAACATCAAATGAATCCTCTCCTTTTCCCCGAATAATAGGCTTACTCATACTTTCTTGAGATAGTGCCTCACGAAGCATTTCAGCTCGTACGCGATCTCGCTCAGCAGGCGGCAAAACGTCGCCTGCATAATTCTGTAAAAAACCAGGTTGCATACTGACTACACATTCGTTTAATTTGGTCGCTTTAATACCTTCAATTAACTGTAAATCTACTCCTAAACGAACATTGGATAGACAGGTAGCAGCTTCCTCACTCGTTAAAACCCGAGCATATGTTAACGTACCTAAAGCACGGTACACACGATCTTCTAGGGCAAGCTCTGCTTTTTCCATTAACTTGCCTCTTGCATGTCGTTCTTTTTGAATTATTTTTTCAGCAACACTTTGGATGTCCGCTAAAATGTCATCCTCTGTTTTTCCTAGTGTAATCTGATTTGACACTTGGTAAACATTACCTGTATTTTCGCTACCTTCCCCATATATTCCTCTTACCGTCATTCCTAATCGTGTCATTGCATTAATGATTTGATTCATCTGACCCGTAAGTGTAAGGGCTGGCAGGTGCATCATGACAGATGCTCGTAAACCAGTACCAATATTTGTTGGGCAACTTGTTAAATAACCAAATGTATCTCGGAATGCATAAGGCAGAGCTTTCTCTAAGGTACGATCAATTTTATTGGCCTGCTCGTATGCCTTTTGAAGTTGAAAACTCGCTGTCATACATTGAATGCGTAAATGGTCTTCTTCGTTCACCATAATGCTAATTGATTCGTCATCCGATAAGAGCATGGAACCAACTTGCTCTTTTTTTGCAAGCTGAGGACTAATTAAATGTTTTTCTACAAGTATTTGACGTTGTAAAAGTGTTAAATCCTTAATAGCAAAATATGAAAAATTTTCTTGAAGTTCTGTACTGTCCTTTATTGCATGTGTAACTGCCTGTTCTACATGTAATGCTTCATCCTCTGTAAAGGCTAACGGAAAACGATATCCATCTAAATTTCGAGCAAGGCGGATGCGTGTACTAATGACAATATCTGAATAATCGTCCTCCACACTCATCCATGTTGGTGTAGCACGCTCTAAAAACGATTCAATCATCACGACACATCACCACCTTCAAATTGTACCTGTTTCTCAAGTTCCTTCACTTCATCACGAAGCTTTGCTGCCTCTTCAAAATGTTCTTTATCTACAGCCATCTTCATACGTTTACGAATATCCTCAATTTGCTTTTTGATGACATAAACATTGCTTCGAGCGCCGGGCATTTTCCCTATATGTTGAGGTCCAGCCTGTATACGATTAAAGAGCTTCGGTAAGTGCTCACTAAAGGTATCATAGCAGCTAGGGCATCCAAATTTACCTTCTTTTAAAAACCGTTTATACGTAAATCCACATTGTGGACATGTTTGCGGTTGCGGTGGTGCTTGCTGCTTTTCACCCACTTTTTGTTGCTGCCATGTAGGTGAGCCAAACCAATTGGATAATAGCTGTTGAATAGATACTGGCTCTTGCTTAAATTCAGCATGAAATGGATGGAACTGCGAGGCGCAGACGTCACAATAATGGTGCTCCACCTTTTGACCACTTTGAACTTGTGTTACAGTAACCGTCGCATTACGCTGCTTACAATGTTCGCAAATCATTTCCATCACCTCTTTTATTTTTGCTGTTCATATTTAATCGTTGTTAGCATCGCTCGTAAAATTTTTGCTCGAATATGATCCCGTAACGGGAGTTGCAAATCAATAGTTGAGCGATCAACTGCTGCTAATATTATGTTCGCTTCTCGCCTTGAAATTACCTGCTCATCAATTAGTCGATAAACTAAATCTTCTGCCATTATTTGCGATGCCCCACCTTCAATTTGCCTGAGGACATCATCGATTAGATCAATTTGTGAATTCGCGCGGACACGTAAAATTCGAATGTATCCACCACCACCACGTTTGCTTTCAACAAGGTAACCTCGTTCGGCGGTAAATCTTGTATTAATTACATAATTTATTTGTGAGGGCACGCACTGAAATTTATCTGCAATTTCACTACGTTTTATTTCAATATGCCCTTCTCCACCTAATTCAAGTACTTGCTTTAAGTAGCCTTCTATGATGTCTGATATATTACGCATTTTAGGAATACACCTCGCTTACTACACTGACTTTGACTATCTTTGACTTTCTTTGAGTATATTATACAAAACGCTTGAAAATAATTGCAATTATTTCGCACACAGAAAAAAAATCCGCCGAGTGCTTTAGCTATAAGATACCCTTATTGGCAAAAGAAAAAACGCAAGCATATGCAACTAGCATATACTTGCGTCTATAAAAATTATACCCAGCGACCAACAATTGGATAGCGCCAAGACTCATCAGATAAAGCCTTCACAATACCGATAATTGGCGCGATAAAATACATAATCCCAAAAACAATTAAGAACGGTATACCAATGAGTAGGAAGCTAAAAATACCCGAAATTGTAAGTAAAACTATCATCACTACTTGGAACAGCAAGGCTTGCACAGAAATGCTCTTTACCTCTTCCTCCGAACTAATTAAGAAAAATATAATAGGTACTAACCATGGCGCAAAAAATGCACTTGCGTGTATGATTACCTTAGACCATTTAGTTTCCATTTATATCAACCCTTCCATATAATTTTTTTATTTTATGTACTATTTTTTACGGAAATACACCTTAAATAGTTTCAATTTTAAATTGGATTTATAAAATTTTTTTGAAAGGCATGTGATACTCGATGGAATTTAATAACACACTTGCAAATGAATATGAAAAAGGTATTCGTCGCACGCTACCTAGCTACGATGCAATGCTACGTTTAACACAAACCTTTTATCAATTTGCATTACCTGAAAACGCTGAATTTTTAGTAGTTGGCTCCGGAAGCGGTAATGAAATTTTACAGCTCGCCGAGAAAAGACCCCATTGGTCATTTGTTGGCATCGATCCATCAGAAGCGATGCTACAAATTGCTGGCGAACGTTTAAAGTCTCTACCTAATAATATTTCTTTATATCAAGGAACTATACTGGATACTAAGCTACCTTCAGTAAAATTTGATGCGGCAAGCTGTGTACTAGTGCTTCACTTTATACAAGATGATCAAGAGAAGCTTGCAACATTAAAAAAAATAGCCAATAATTTAAAGCCTGGTGCTCCATTTGTGCTCGTCTCAAAATACGGGCAGCCGGGTACTTTAGAAACCGAGCTACAATTTGATTTATGGCGCGCTTATTGGCTACAGCATACAAAGCTATCACCATCAGACGTAGCGGAAATGGAGAAATCCATCCGTTCTCTTTCATTTATGTGTGAAGAGGACATATTAGCACTATTACAGCAGGCAGGCTTTACAAAACCATCTAGATTCTTTGCCACTACTTTATTTGGTGGTTGGATATGTTATAAAGAAAGCGTCTAAAATTATTCCTTGTGAAGATTAATACACCTGTTAGGATAGAATTAAAAGAATTGAGGTGAATGCTGTGATACGCACTATTGGAATTACAAAAGATCAAAAACTTATAAAGGACTTTCCGCTTGAAGATATACACAAAAACGAATTTGAATGGTACTGGGTCGATTTTAATTGTCCGACCGATGAGGAAGAACTATTGTTAGATTCGTTTTTCCATTTCCATCCACTCGCTATAGAAGATTGTTTAATGCGTTTACAGCGGCCAAAGCTCGATTTTTATGATGATTTCCATTTCTTTGTTATTCAAAGGATGAACGAAGAATTAACAGCTGAGGAAGTAAATATTTTTGTTTCTAATAAATTTATTGTTACGTTCCACAAAAATGTAGCACCGGAAATAGATCGAGTACAAATGATGTTAGAAAAACAGCCAAAGAATTGGGAACGTGGCACAGTATATTTAACGTACCAGGTAATCGATAAAATTGTTGATAACTATTTCCCACTTGTCTATAAAATTGAGGATCATTTAAATACACTTGAAGATGAGCTTACCTATCAAAGTAACCCTAATGCCATGAAAATTGTATTTGAATTCCGTAGTGATTTGCTCGATTTAAGACGCACCATTTTACCAATGCGTGATTTATTATATCGCATCCTTAACTCATACCGATTTTCACTTAATAAATCAGAACGAGCTTATTTCGGAGATATTTACGACCATCTGCTAAAACTCACCGAAATGATCGAATCTAACCGCGAGCTCACTGCTGATATGCGTGATAGTTATATGGCGATGAGCTCTACTCGCATGAATGGCATTATGATGACCTTAACAATTGTTTCAACTATCTTTATTCCCCTAACATTTATTGCAGGTGTTTATGGAATGAATTTTGACCATATGCCCGAGCTACATGGGAAGTATAGCTACTTTATCGTACTCGGAATTATGATTTTTATCGCATTATTCATGCTGGCAATCTTTAAACTTAAAGGCTGGTTCAATTTATTTAAAACATAAAAGTAAGCCATTTATTCATTTATCGACAAGCTAAAGGCACCTTAGATTTTTTCTAAGGTGCCTTTCACTGTTAGTAAGGACCGCGATCATCAACTTTATCTTCACCTTGCTGTGGAAATAAAAAGTATGCGAGTACACCAGATACTAATGTTGCACAGATAGTAATTAATAGTTGATCTAATTCTGGTACCTCAGCATAGTAGTTTCTTAACATGTAAACCGACCCAATTGCTACTATTACCATAACCGGAATGACAAATTTGAAACGTTTCTTTTCCATATAATACCTCCTCAACACTATCGTTACGTTCAAGCTAAACAGTTCGTATTTTACAGGTTTCCTATTTCAAATTCAATTTACCTATTACCTTTTTAGTAGTCGATTTCATGACTTTTAATCGACAATCATCTGTAACTAATAAAAAAAATATAGAAATAAACTAAAATTTCAACCAAATATAGCACAAAAAATAGTAGAATATATTAAATACTATATATTCAGCAAATTAACAACCCAAGTAATTTAATAGGTATTTAGTTTACTATTCTATGCATACTACGGACCTAAGGAATGGAGCAAACAACGATGAGTTGGTTTACAAAAAAGAACGATTCTAGCTACTCAATTACACTAGCGCCTGAAAATTATAAGAGCGATGTACAATTGGATGTATCAAACCATCCAAATCTTCAAAAACAGTTACAACTTTTAGATTTAACTATTGAGGATTTAGCCATCATAAAACAACTACAGCCTTTAGCTAAGGATTTAGTTCCTGAAATGGTGGATCAATTTTATGCAGCCATTAGTTTGAGCCAAGATTTGTTAAATATTATAAACAGAACATCACAAATCGAGCGTTTAAAAGTTACTTTACATAAACATTTGAGTGATATTTTTGAAAGTCGTATTAATGACTCTTACATTAATGAACGAAAGGCAATTGCCGAAACTCACGTTCGAATTGGTCTACAATCGAAGTGGTATATCGCCTCATTCCAATCATTAACAACGACCTTTACACGCTTTACAAATGAGTTAGATGTATCAAAACATGATGCAATTCGTGCTATCAATGCCTTCTGCAAAATCATTAACTTCGAGCAGCAGCTTGTAATCGAAGCCTATGAAAAAGAAGAGGAACGCATTCGTACAGTAGAAGGTGAAACAAAGCATGCACTTGTTACTACCATTCAAAAAACGGCAGAGGAACTCAATGAGATTAGTGAAGAAACGGCAGCTTCTTTATTAGTCATTTCCTCTCAAACAGATGATATCGCAGTAGCTACGAAGCAAGGTTTAACCTTCGTTGCTGATACACAGGAAAAATCCAGACGTGGACAGCAGCAACTGCAAGATCAAAATGATTTAATACAAGTAATTTTACAAAGTGTAAACAGTCTCGAAGTTACGATGAACCAGCTACGCACATCTTCTCAAAAAATATCGGAAATTGTAGGACTGGTCACAGGAATTGCCGATCAAACGAACTTATTAGCACTGAATGCTTCTATCGAGGCAGCCCGTGCAGGTGAGCATGGTAAAGGCTTCGCTGTTGTTGCAGAGGAAGTTCGTAAACTTGCTGAAGAAACAAAAAATGCGGTACAAAATGTTTCTCATCTCATTAAAGAAACTGAAAGTAATATTACAACAATGTCGACTTCGGTTACTAACGTTGATCAAAAGATTCAACATAGTGTAGATACGCAAAACAGTTTGTCTAAATCATTTAATGATATCGCCGATGCAGTTTCTGGCATTCAGCAGCAGTATGTAAATACATCCAGAGATATTTCAGCCATCTCTAATTTGATTACTGAATTGTCACAAGGCGCTACACTTGTTTCTTCTTCTTCCGATTCACTTATTAACGTAGTAAATGAATTACAAATGTAAGCACGAAAAAGGGAAACTGACAGCATACGTCAATTTCCCTTTTATTTTTAATGCGGTAACTCGCGTTTTTGTTTACGATGTTCGCGTCTTGCTGGTCCCGTTTCAAACAGACGTTTTTCCGCATCTGTTTCAGGATAAATTGCCGGAACTGGCTTAGGTTTACCTTCATCATCAACTGCAACCATCGTTACAAAGGATTCCGTCGTTAATTTCTCCTCACCAGTTTCAATGTTTCGTGAAATAACTCGAACATAAACTTCCATTGAAGACCGTCCAGTTGACGAAACAATGCTTTCAATTTCTAAAATAGCCCCTACATGTGCTGGCGATAAAAAGTCAACCGAATCGATAGAAGCTGTGACTACATGACCTTTTGCATGCTTCATTGCTGTAATAGCAGCAATTTCATCAATATACGCTAACACTCTTCCACCAAAAATGGAGTTGTGATTATTTGTATCTGGCGGTAATACGAGACGAGTCTGAACAGTACGTGACTGGCTCATCGGTATTGCGTTGTTTGACATAATTCTTGCGACTTCCCTTCATGAATGTTCTTTCGTCATCGTATCGCAGAACAAGAGTCGATGCAAACTAGAACGATTTTTTCATCGTAATTAATTTCATATCTGTCATTTCTTCGATTGCCCACTTAATGCCTTCACGACCGTAACCACTCATTTTTACGCCACCATATGGCATATTATCAACCCTGAAAGTCGGAATATCATTAATCATAACAGCACCTGCCTGTAATTCATCCGCTGCATATAATGCATCTTGTAAAACATTCGTATAAATTCCAGCATTTAAGCCAAGGTCCGACTCATTCACTAGTCGAATAGCGTCGTCTAATGTTTCATATGAAACAATTGAGACGATTGGCGCGAATGTTTCCTGACAAACAATTTTCATATTTGCCGTCACATTCGTCATAACAGTAGGCGTTAAAGTACGTTCCGTAAATTTTCCTCCTGTAGCAACTACCGCCCCTTGTGACTTTGCTTCCTCAATCCATTGACGAATACGCTCAACTTCTTTTGGGTTAATCATTGCACTAACATCAGTATTTGTATCTAGTGGGTCACCTACCACTAATTTCTCTGTCTCAGCAACAAACGCCTTTGTAAATTCATCCATAATAGATGTGTGTACATAAATACGTTGTAAAGAGATACAAACTTGTCCAGCAAAATTAAAGGCACCACCGACACAACGCGAAATAATTTTATCAATTGGTGTCGACGGCTCGACAATTACTGCCGCATTGGAACCAAGTTCTAAAGTAACTTTTCGCAAACCTACTTTTGCTTTAATGCCCATTCCAACCTTACCGCTCCCCGTGAATGTCACCTTTTTCACAAGCGGGTGAGTCACAAGTGTATCACTTAGCTCCCCACCGCTACCTGTAATAATTTGAAGCGCACCATTAGGTAGACCAGCTTGTTGGAAAATTTCCGCCATTATGATAGAACTTAATGGCGTTTGCGTCGCTGGCTTTAATACAACCGTATTTCCAACCGCAAAGGCAGGACCTAATTTATGTGCCACTAAATTAAAGGGAAAATTAAAAGGTGTAATGGCTGAAATTACACCTAGAGGCTCTCGCTTTGTCCAGCCAATACGATCTCCTGCCCCAGGTGCAGCATCCATTGGTACCGTTTCACCCTTTGCTTGCTTAGCTCCCTCTGCAGCAAATTGGTATGTTGCTATTGTACGTTCTATTTCAGTTAAACCTGCTGATATTGGTTTACCTGCCTCTAAAGCTAAAATTTCAGCTAATTCCTCTTTACGCTGGCGCATTATGTCGACCACTTTATACAATATTTCGGCACGTTCGTAGGCTGTTGTCTTTTTAAACGTTTGGAATGCCTCCTGAGCACCTTCGATTGCTCGTTCAACGTCAGAAATTGACGCCTTAGCTACCTTTGCGATAATCTCACCACTATAAGGTGATTTCAGTTCATATGTTTCCTTTGTGCTTTGCCACTCGCCATTCATCCAAAGTTTTGTTTCCTTCATCCTTCAAATGCACCTCCAAAATCAAATTCTTCTTTATTTTATCACGAAGAACTTGTTGCTACAGCTGCTGCACTTACTGCTGCGAACATCGCTGCCTGCTGTGCTTGAATTAGCAATTCAATGGATGACATGATTGACATTGATAAGGATTGTTGTACATTCGCCATATCATAAATAGCAATTTGTGTGGCCATAAATAACACAAATTCACGATGCCATTTTAAAAGTTTCATACCCTTTAACTCATGATATAAATCAACAATCTGTTGAAGCTGTGCTTGATTCACTTCAAGGATTGCTAAAAAGCCCAGTAATGGATAATGCATCGCCTTGACCTTTACATCTTGATTTTTTAGTGTGTCACGGATCGTAACAACATTAGGCACTAACTTATTTTCATATTGAGGTGATAAGAAAGTCAGTACTTGTGATAGCCATTGAAGCTCATTACCTGCATTAAAATTATACGTACGTAATTCTTTATAATAACGATTCATTGTTTCTGCACGTAGCTCAACATCGTCAGATTGGCTACCTAACAATACTGCATAGGGAATATCATCGTACGACGTTAAAAATCGGTGGTGCTTGCGGATTGCATCAAATAATGCGCGTGCTACCTGTGCATGTGCGCGTTTCTCACTTTCCTCTTCCGTTAAAAACTGTGCACCTATAAAACTAAAATTCCCGCTTCTGAATTTTACCTCTTTCATTATGCTAACGTTCGTCAGTAAATTTTTCACCGCCCGTTCTGTATCCTCTTGATCCATCAAATTTGCAGCAATACTATAACCTACCGTCGTTCTTAACGGAGATGACCATGACGTTTGCTTTTTCATTTCTTGTAATACTTTTTTATATTTAATGGAATCAAAGGGTTTTCCAGATGCCACATATTTGCTAGCGATTGCCAACACAATTTTACGATCAACCGTCCGACCGACAGCCTTTGAGACATCCTCCACCGTACTTGTAAACTGATTTTCTATCATAACAAAGTCCATGTTTAACACGCTCCTTTTTCCATACTTACGTAATATATTATCGAAAAGATTCAGCTGTTTTTTAAAATCAGCACATACTTAAAACCTTCCATACGCTTTTTCCAGAAGAATGAACATAAAAAAAAGCGGCAATATTCTTGCCGCTGTCCTTAAAAGTAAATTTGCTTAATTGCTTGTTCGGTGCACTTAAATTAATCCTAATTCTTTTAATTCCTCTGCGGAAAAGGCTCTTGACCTTGTTAAAAACCTCTTACCTTCAACACCTTCCAGTGAAAACATACCACCTCTACCGTCGACAACGTCCAAGATTATTTGTGTATGCTTCCAATAATCATATTGATTTTTATGCATGTAGAAGGAAGCACCACCAATCTCTCCAAGACAAACATCCTGGTCACCTAATAGTAAGTCTCCTTCTGGATAACACATTGGCGAGGAGCCATCACAGCATCCACCTGATTGATGAAACATAATGGGCCCATGCTTTTCTTTCAATAATTCGATTAGTGCTAGCGCTTCTTCAGTTGCTAAAACACGCATGACCACGCTCATGCACCTCCCTACTAATTAGAAGAAGCCAAGTTTGTTTTCGCTGTAGCTAACTAATAAGTTTTTCGTTTGCTGATAATGCGCTAACATCATCTTATGGTTTTCACGACCAACACCCGACATTTTATAGCCACCGAACGCTGCATGTGCAGGATAAGCATGGTAGCAGTTTGTCCAAACACGCCCAGCTTGAATACCACGACCGAAGCGATAAGCCGTATTCATATCACGCGTCCATACACCTGCACCTAAACCATATAGTGTGTCATTTGCGATTTCTAATGCTTCCTCTTTTGTTTTAAATGTTGTTACGGCAACAACTGGCCCGAAGATTTCTTCTTGGAAAATACGCATTTTATTATGTCCTTTGAAGACAGTTGGCTTAATGTAGTAACCATTTTCAAAACCTGCTCCTACATTATTTTTCTCTCCTCCAATCAGACATTCTGCACCTTCTTGCTTACCAATATCTAAATAAGAAAGGATTTTTTCCATTTGCTCACTCGAAGCCTGCGCTCCCATCATCGTATTCGGATCAAGTGGATTCCCAACTTTAATCGCTTCAACACGTTGTAGGACGCGTTCCATAAATTTATCATAAATAGACTCTTGAATTATTGCACGAGAAGGACATGTACATACTTCACCTTGATTTAGGGCGAATAATACAAAGCCTTCAACCGCTTTATCTAAAAAGGCATCGTCTTCATCCATAATATCTTCAAAGAATATATTTGGTGACTTGCCGCCCAATTCTAATGTAACTGGAATAAGATTTTGTGAAGCATATTGCATAATTAAGCGACCTGTCGTAGTTTCACCAGTAAAGGCAATTTTGCCAATCCGTGGGTTCGATGCTAATGGTTTTCCTGCTTCTAAACCAAAGCCATTCACAACATTAAGTACGCCCGATGGTAATAAATCTTCTATTAATTCAACGAACACCATTATCGAAGCTGGCGTTTGCTCTGCAGGTTTCAACACTACACAGTTTCCAGCTGCAAGTGCAGGTGCTAGCTTCCAAACGGCCATTAATAACGGGAAATTCCAAGGGATAATTTGACCTACTACCCCAATTGGCTCATGGAAATGATAAGCGACTGTATCATTATCGATTTGGCTTACCGCGCCTTCTTGTGCACGTAAAGCCCCCGCAAAATAACGGAAATGATCAATCGCAAGAGGGATATCTGCATTTAATGTCTCACGTACCGCTTTTCCGTTATCCCATGTTTCGGCAACGGCTAGCTTTTCTAAGTTTTGCTCTATGCGGTCCGCAATTTTAAGTAAAATGTTTGCACGCTCTGTTGGAGATGTTTTGCCCCATTCTTCTTTTGCGGCATGTGCTGCATCAACTGCAAGTTCAATATCCTCAGCAGTAGAACGAGCTAATTGTGTAAAAACTTGTCCAGTAACAGGTGTAACATTATCAAAGTATTGTCCTTTCACTGGAGGTGTCCATTCCCCACCAATGTAATTTTCATATTTCTCTTTGAATTGAACTACCGATCCTTCAGTGTTTGGAAATGCATAAACCATTTTACTTCTCCCCTTTACACAAAATAATAATGAGAAAATAATCTACAAAAATCATCATTTTCATCGAAAAAACGATATTTTCATAGATACCCTCTTACTCAATATATTGTCAGAAACGAAGAATAATTTCAACTTTTTAAAATTTTATTGAATTAATACTGAAATCTATTCTTGAACCGATTTTTCCTCGGCATAATAGCCTCTGGAATCGGCTTTGTGATTAGGCTTACAAAGTAGCTTATATTGACTAGAAAAACTTCTAGGATTCACGGTTCGACCAACTATAATGTATACTTAAAAATAATATAAATGTATAGGAGAACAGTATGCGAATTAATAAATATTTAAGTGAAACAGGCATTGTATCTCGTCGAGGCGCAGATAAATGGATAGCAGAAGGTAAAGTTACGATTAATGGTGAGCTTGCTACAGTCGGCAGTCAGGTTGAGGCTGGTAATCTGGTTTGCGTTGATGGAAAAGAGGTAAAAAAAGAAGAACAGCTCGTTTATATTGCCTTAAACAAACCAGTAGGAATTACAAGCACAACTGAACGTCATATAAAAGGGAATGTCGTTGATTTTGTCAATCATCCTCTTCGTATTTTCCATATCGGACGACTAGATAAAGAATCAGAAGGGCTATTATTATTGACTAACGATGGGGACATCGTCAATAAGATTTTACGTGCAGAAAACCATCACGAAAAAGAATATATCGTGCAAGTCGATAAACCTATTACAGAGCAATTTATAAAGAAAATGGGCGCTGGTGTAGATATTTTAGATACTACAACCCTGCCTTGTCATGTTGAAAAAATATCTGATAAAGTCTTTAAAATCATTTTAGAGCAAGGCTTAAACCGTCAAATACGTCGTATGTGTTCAGCGCTTGGCTACTCCGTTAAACGTCTACAACGCATTCGTATTATGAATATAAAGCTTGGCAATTTAAAAGTTGGACAGTGGCGCGATTTAACAGACAAAGAACGAACAGAACTATTCAAACTACTTGAATACACACCAAAATAAAGCCATTTAAGGGGATGGGGGGAAATCACCCCCTCGTTTTGCCGAAGAGTCATACCTTATTAATTTGACACCTTAATTTCATTAATATAATCATTTTTCAATAGCATAAGCCGTCTTAAATGATTTTGAGACGGCTATTTTTCTTCTATTCTAGAATTGTCGTGTAAGCCATTTTTCGAATAACTTCCTCGTGCTGTGGATAGTCAGCTAATAACTCATCTTGTGTAAATAATTCGAAATCTTCAAAGTCAAAGCCAGGTGCAACCATACAGCCTACTAAACTAAATGTATTTGCATCCTCTACGGATGAGCCAAATATAGTATTTTTTGGTACTGCAATTTGTGGTACTTCTCCTGCCTCTACATTTAAGCCAAGCTTCTTCGCCTCATATGTACCATCTGGGAAAATCATATGGACAGTTAGTGGGCTGCCAGCATGATAATACCAAAGCTCGTCCGATTTCAAACGATGCAAATGCGATATATCCTGTGAACGTAGTAAGAAATAAATACTCGTATAAATTGGTCTCTGTATATCTCTTACAGTCATATCATCCGATGCCCGAAACGAGGATATATAGTACCCGCCTTCAGGATGCTCTGCTAAATTTAAATTTTCAATAAAATATTGTGCTGAATACTTCATAAAACATCACTCCTTTCTTCCACATTACCAAATAATAAAAGATGAAAGCTACTCTTATTTTGTCACTTTGATAAGTGGTATCCGTCGTTTAGGCCTTTTTTTCCGTCGCTTTGATTGTTCTATCCGTCGCTTTGGCACTGCTTTCCGTCGCTCTTGCCCTTCTATCCTTCACTTTAACATTTCTATCGTCGCCTCACTCCTCCGTTTATACGAAAAAAGGCGTCTCAGAAATTGAGACGCCTTCTCCCTCTATAAACCACCTAAATAAGCGGCCTTTACTTGGTCACTCTCTTGAAGCTCTTTTGCTGTACCTGATAATACAATACGTCCCGTTTCAAGTACGTACGCACGATGCGCTACTGATAATGCCATATTCGCATTTTGCTCAACAAGCAATACAGTTGTGCCCTCTTTGTTGACTTGCTCAATAATATTGAAAATATTTTTTACCATGAGTGGCGCAAGTCCCATTGAAGGCTCATCCATTAATAACAATTTCGGTTTTGCCATTAATGCTCGCCCCATCGCTAACATCTGCTGCTCACCACCGGATAATGTACCTGATTGCTGTTTCCGACGTTCGAAAAGACGTGGGAATAGTTCAAACACATGATCCATATCTTTTTTGATGCCAGCCTTATCGTTGCGAAGATATGCGCCTAGCTCTAAGTTTTCCTCAACGGACATATTGGCAAAAACGCGACGCCCCTCTGGAACATGTGAAATACCTGATTTTACTATTGTCTGTGCAGCCTTCCCTGCGATAGAGAAGCCTTCATATTCAATGATGCCACCCTTTGGTTTTAATAGGCCCGACAATGTTTTTAATAATGTACTTTTACCAGCACCATTTGCACCGATTAACGTTACGATTTCACCCTCATTTACTTCTAAAGAGAGGCCCTTTAATGCTTGAATATTACCATAAAATACATCTATATTTTGTACTTTTAGCATTAGCTGATAACCTCCTCTCCAAGGTACGCTTCAATTACCTTTGAATTGTTGCGAATTTCTTCTGGTGTCCCATCTGCGATTAGTTGACCGTGATCGAGCACATATATACGTTCACATATCCCCATAACTAAGCTCATATCATGCTCAATTAGAAGAATGGTTAAGCCAAATTCCTTACGAATAAACGCTATTAATTCCATTAAATCTTGCGTTTCCTGCGGGTTCATCCCTGCTGCAGGCTCATCCAATAAAAGTAGCTTAGGTTTTGCAGCTAGGGCACGAGCAATTTCTAAACGGCGCTGCATCCCATAAGGTAAATTTTTCGCAAGCTCATCCTTATAAACATCTAGACCAAAGATTTTTAGAAACTCAATAGATTGATGCTCCATTTCTGCCTCACCTTTAAAATGATTCGGCAAGCGGAAAATGGAAGACCACATAGAATGCTTTGCAAGCGAATGGTTCGCTACCTTAACATTATCTAAAACAGATAGCTCCTTAAATAAACGAATATTTTGGAACGTACGGCTAATACCTTTTTGTGTTACTTGATATGGTGCAAGCCCGTTCAACTTTATACCGTCAAATGTAATCGTGCCCTCCGTTGGCATATACACTCCGGTAAGCATGTTAAAGCTAGTTGTTTTACCAGCACCATTGGGCCCTATAAGACCTACTAGCTCTCCTTGATTTAGGTACATATTAACGCCCTGTACCGCCTTTAAACCACCGAATTGAATACCCATGTTTTCAACATTGATAAGAAGGTTTCCAGCCATTATTTTGTACCTCCTTTTTTACCAAACTTAAATAAGTCCGCAACTTCTTTTGTTCCCATTAACCCTGTTGGGCGATATAGCATTACGACTATTAATACTAAACTGTAAATAATCATACGTGTTTCTGGGAAGTTTGCTAGATATGCTGAGACTACTGTTAAGAAAATAGCTGCGATGACAGATCCAGAAAGACTTCCTAAGCCACCAAGAACTACAAAGATTAAAATATCAAATGATTTTAAGAACCCGAAAGTTGTCGGTTGGATAATGTAAAAGTTATGTGCAAAAATGGCCCCTGCAAGGCCGGCGAAGAAGGAACCTATCGCAAAAGCTACAACTTTATAGTAGGTTGTATTAATACCCATTGCATCTGCCGCAATTTCGTCCTCACGAATCGATATACATGCGCGTCCATGACGTGAATTCGTAAAGTTTGAGATAACTAAAATTGTTAGAACAACACCTATGAATGCATAAGACCAGTTTGATAAATATAGAACCTGCATCCCTGCCGCGCCACCAACATAGTCCGTATTTAAAAAGATAATACGTATAATTTCCGCAAAACCAAGCGTGGCAATTGCTAAATAGTCACCCTTTAAACGTAATGTCGGAATACCTACGATTAAACCTGCTACCGCTGCTGCTAATGCCCCTAAGAAAATAGCTAATGGGAACGGAAGCAATAGCTTAGTTGTAATAATTGCAGAAACATATGCCCCAACTGCTAAGAAGCCGGCATGCCCAATCGAGAATTGACCAGTAATCCCAATGACAATATGCAAACTGACCGCAAGCATGATGTTAATACACATTGTGATCAACATATTTTGATAGTAAATATCGAGAATGTTTGTTGAAATAAGGATTTGAACAACTGCATAGATGACTAGCGCTAATACGGCATAGCCCCAGAATACTTTAGACTTTTTCATCATTACCGCTCACCTACACTTTCTCACGGGCATTTTTACCAAAGATACCCGATGGTCTGAAGATTAAAATTAAAATTAAAATAACGAATGCCGCTGCATCGCGCCATAAAGAGAAACCAAGTGCACTTACTAATGATTCCACTACACCTAGCAACATACCGCCAACCATAGCGCCTGGAATAATCCCAATACCACCAAGTACTGCAGCGATAAACGCTTTAACCCCTGGAATAACACCCATTAATGGATCTATTTTCGTATAGTAAACACCAAAGATAACACCTGCTGCACCAGCTAGAGCAGAACCAATCGCGAATGTTGCTGAAATTGTATTATCTACGTTAATACCCATTAAACGTGCTGCATCTGCATCATGAGAAACTGCACGCATCGCTTTCCCGATTTTAGTTTTATGTACGATGAATTGTAAAAGAATCATCAGTACAATTGCTACAGATAAAATTAATATTGATGTACTACCGATTTGAACCCCGAAAACATCAAATGATTTATTTGTAATAACTTCTGGGTATGCCGCCGGTTGCGCCCCTCTGAAGTAGATCGTTGTATATTCAATTAGTAGCGATACACCTATTGCCGTAATTAAAGCTGCAATACGTGTGGCATTTCGTAAACGCTTATAAGCAATACGTTCAATTAAAACACCAAAGATTGCACAGACCACCATCGCCAATAATAGTGCTGGGAAGAAGCCAAGCTCCCATTTAGCAATTGCGTAAAAGCCAATAAATGACCCAATCATGAAAACATCGCCGTGGGCAAAGTTGATCAGCTTAATAATCCCGTATACCATCGTATACCCTAGCGCTATTAATGCGTAAATACTACCTAGTGAAATACCATTCACAAGCTGCTGTACCCATTCCATGAGCGTTCACCCCTTTTATTTTTTGAAAAATGCAAAAATAGAATTTATACTACATGTTATTATTGAAAATAGAGTAAATTGTGTCGTCTTTAAAAAATTTTTTTCATGGTCTATCTAGCAATCTCGCTTTAGAAAAATTGCGTCCAGATTTTGAACACTGTAAAGGAACTATATCCTCATTCATCTCACCACCTTCAATAGCGAGAGCCTTCATTGAATGAAGATAAAACATAAAAAGGAAGGCGTGTTTACCCGCCTCCCCTTGCTCAAGAAAACATTAAGGATTAACTTTAGAGTTGAACACTTGTTTACCGTCTTTAAATTCAAGAACTGTTGCTGTTTTAATTGGGTTATGGTTTTCGTCAACTGAGAAAGTACCTGTTACTAAAGATAGATCTTTTGTGTCAGCTAAAGCATTTTTAATAGCTTTCCCATCCGTAGAGCCTGCTCGTTTAATAGCATCAGCAATGTAGTAAATTGTGTCATAGCCAAGTGCATTGAATGCATCTGGTGCTTTGTCACTGTTCGCTGCTTTAAATGCCTTTACGAAATCTTGGATCTTTTGATCTGGATCTTCTGCAGAATAGTGGTTTGTGATGTACGTGTTATTCAGTGCTTTCCCTCCAGCTAGTTCTACTAAAGTAGGTGAATCCCAACCGTCAGCCCCCATCAGTGGAACATCGATACCCATTTCACGCGCTTGTTTAACAATTAAACCAACCTCTTCATAGTATCCTGGGATAAAAATAAAGTCTGGTTTAGCTGCTTTAATATTTGTTAATTGTGTACGGAAGTCAGCATCCTTAGCTACATACGCTTCTTCTTCTACAACTTTCCCACCATTTTTAGTGATTGTATCTTTAAATGATTTTGCTAAACCTTTTGCATAGTCAGACGCGTTGTCCGCGAAAATAGCTACATTTTTAGCTTTCAATTCACCCGAAGCGAAGTTCGCTGCTACAATCCCTTGGAATGGGTCAATGAAACAAGTACGGAATGCATACTCGTTAACGCTATCATCATCATTAACTGTAATATTAGGAGCAGTACCTGAACCTGTAACGATCGGGATTTTATTGCTGTTAGCAATTTGAACAGTAGCAACTGTATTACCAGAAGTTGCTGGAGCTAGCATTGCTACTACTTTATCTTGTGTTGCTAGTTTAAGAGCTGCCGCAGTAGCCTCTGAGTTTTCAGATTTGTTATCTACTTTAATAAGCTCAATTTTTTTACCGTCGATTCCGCCCTTATCATTAATTTCTTTAACTGCTAGGTCTGCACCTACACCAATCGAAGAACCATAAGAAGCTACGTTCCCTGAAAGCTCTAAGTTTGCACCGATTTTAATAGTATCACCGTCAGAAGAACCACCACCTGATGATGACCCCCCTCCCGAACTTGAACTATCTCCGCCACCACATCCCGCAAGAACTCCTGCAAGTAGTGAAGATGCAACTAGAAGTGAGCCAAACTTTTTAAGCTTTTTGTTCTCTCTCATAATTTTATTCCCCCTAGAATTTTCTCAAATATTAGATATTTCAGATAATTATAAACAATTAATAGCATTTGCTCAATAACAAAAATAGCCAAAATTATAATTTATAACTATCTATCTTTAAGTGAATCAAAATATTATTCATTTAGGACTTTTACATTGTAAAACATTCCTTATATTTAGTCTAGAGTGATTTTTCTGTATAATTAGTAATTTGTGAATTATCTATTAATTTATTATGAATATTCATACAAACCTATCATTTCTGATTATTTTTTTCGATAAAGTCTCGTAAAAAGAAGTCATAAATTGCATGATCTAGAGTATCAGGCATTAAAATGGTTGTATTTATATGAAACCACAATAACCATTTATTACCTGGGGAATAAGAGGAGTAGAGGGAGTAATCATCGTTTGTTTACTTTTAGTCGCTAAACCTTCATCAATTATGCCTTGGTATAATTGAGCCCGGAATCGGAAAGAAGTAAAAAAAACTTAAAGCTGGACTATTGCTCAGCTCTAAGCTTTTTTTAGTGCAAACACACAGAGGCGTTCGTTAATATTTGTTTCATTTTCAAGATGGACCTCATGGATTAATTCAAAAGGTGTCCCATGATGTAAAAACTGCAAATAATCATATGGTGGGTAGTATAAAATTATATGAATTTCGCGCATATGCAGTTCATAAGACTTCCAAATATTATGAATAACTGTACGGAAAATATTGATTGAAAACGGATTAAAGAAAAAGAAAACCGTGTCGCATGGTTGTATAGCATAGTCTTCCGCTATTGAATGAATAAAGGAAATCGGAGCTTGAGCACTCTTCTTTTGAAGATAGCTCTTTTTATTATTCTCAGCTTCTGCATAAAAACCTGCATCCATTTCTACCCCAATTGTAGGAATATGAAATTTATCATGTACATAAATAGGGACTCTCCCTTTTCCACATCCCATATCGATAAACACTGGATGATCAGGCATTTCATACTCCGAAAATAATTGTTCTAAGCCAACATACGGTGTTGGTTCATAGCGATGGTAATGAGCAAGTTTAGGGAAGCCGTATTGTTCGCCCACCGTTTTAATATGTAAATATTTATCAAATTGATGTTCATTCATACTATTACTCCTAAAAAAGAATGATTAATTTTACCACGATAAAAAGGAAAAACCATACCCAAAAGTTTTGGATATGGTTTTTTTTAACGACCTCTTCGGTTAAATTTTAAAACAAAGAGCAGTGCAACTATTAACAACGCAAAACAAACAATCGCTGTAAGAACTGTATTTTTATCGATAACGGTTCCTTGCTTTAGTTGCTCATCGCCTTGGTTCGGCCACATAGGTCCTCCATTTTGGTCAGGTCGTTGCATTGGGCCACCATCATTTGGTCTTTCTCCCTTATTATCGCCATTTTGATTAAACGGAGGGGCTTGTGAAGGATCAAAATCCTCTGGCATTTGATTCGGATCAAAGTCATCTGGTCTTTGCATCGGAATGTTCATGTCACCCATTTCGCCCGGATTAGGCATTGCCATATTCTCTTGTGTTGTTGCTTCCACAACAAGTTCCCCCGACAGCTGCTTTAAAATAGATTCGGAGCGCTGCTTTGCAAATTCAGGGAGACTCTTTTCCCCTTCTACCGCTTCTATAAATTGTTCTGTTGTAGAGAATTTCGTAGGGTCTGCTTCCACATACGTTGTTAATAGCAATGCCAATTTTTTGGTAATGTTTTGTACATTATCTTCTGTTAAGTAATTAGTCGCTATCTCTTCTAAATAGCCTTCATATTTAGCACGATACTCTTCATTGGAAAGTAAGGCGTTCAATAGCGGCCGCTCCTCTAAAGTTGTGCCAGATACAGGTGTAGTCACACTAAAGTTAATAGCGCTATCTT
This sequence comes from Lysinibacillus zambalensis, assembly GCF_040183165.1. Classification (NCBI taxonomy): domain Bacteria; kingdom Bacillati; phylum Bacillota; class Bacilli; order Caryophanales; family Bacillaceae; genus Lysinibacillus; species Lysinibacillus zambalensis. Next base: position 110,196 of record NZ_JBEGDG010000009.1, on the reverse strand, counting down.
CCATCAAATCCCCAGACAATCCAAATCCCATATTGAGTCCACCCTGATTCCGGTCAGCATTTGGCTGTTGCTGTTGACCATTATTCGGAGGCTGCATTTCGGATTTATCATTTATCTGTGCATCATTAGGTGCTTTTATATCGGCATTGTCTCGGATTTTATTGTTGCCACCCATTCTACCACCAACACCAAAGCCGCCAAACGACATATTAAAATCCCATGGTATAATCGAAAACATACCATTTTCCTCATACAAATAGTAATTGTGTTTCATAGTTCCCTGATAACTATCAAGATTTACGAGTGCTGTGTTCATAGCAAAGTAACGCAGCATTTCATCGACATCAATATATTTTTCGATATTACCGCCATTATTAATGGCTTCAATCATTTCAATGAATTTTGATTCATCGACATTGCCTTCGTTCGTTTTTAAGCCAATTCCCGTATAATCAGCAATATCATCACTAATATATTTTAAATCACTGCCTGTCCCATCTGGCTTAAACAAAAATCCATCATTAGAGCCGTAGTTATTTGCCAGGAATGTTTCATCCACCGCTTCTACCCCTAAAAATAAACCTCGATCCTTACCATTCACTGTGACATACATATATGAATGAGCGGGTGTAGGCAATCCCATTTGTTCCATGAGCTCATAAGAAACATATTCTCGCATTAATGTTGTATCACTGAAATTATTGTTTAAATTTAATTTTTTCAAGCCATATAAACTTTGTGTATCATCGTAATAATCGAAATCTATTTTTAAGCTATATCGATCTGAGTCGCTATTTACAATCGAGTTCAGTGATGAACTTCCTTTTGTACGAATAGCCACATTCTCTATTCTCTTGCCATTTACCGTGATATTAGCTTGCTTCAACTCCTTATCTGCTGCACTTTCTAGCATGTCTGTCCAATCTTCCTCGGCTATTTCAATATCTAATGTTGTTACTTTATTTTTATTAAATACAATAGTCTCATAGGAAAACTCGGTATTTTTCGTTTCAATGCCCGCGTTTGGAAGCACAGCAAATACAACAACAAAGAGGAGTAGCAGAATTGCCATACAAATATAGACAACCCGTGTTTTAATCATCATCTGCACCTCTCTTCATAGTAGAAAACTCCTCCAGAGTGGTTACTAAGCAGTGAAATTACCATCATAACTAAGCATTACTGCTGATTTTACTCCAGGTACTTTTGTAAGATTGTCCATCAATTTTGTATCATTTTGTTTAACACGAACTTCATAGGTTGTTTCAATGTCAACATCCGACATAATAGATTTTGATTTTAAAGCGAATTTTTTAGACTGTGCCGCAATAATACGCTCTACTTCCTCACATGCATAATCTTCTTCAAATTTCACAATTAATAAATATGGATTTTCCACAGTAATTTTGTTTACAAACACTAGTAATACAAGACCAATTAAAACTGCGCCAATAATAACAAGTGGAATAAATCCTGCACCACAAAGAATCCCCGAAACTATTGCCCAGAAAATATAGACTAAATCCATAGGATCTTTAATAGGTGTACGGAAACGCACGATTGATAGCGCACCAACCATACCTAGCGATAACAGCACATTTGAACTTATTCCCATAATCACTAGTGCTGTTGTCATTGTCATAATGAGCAGCGAAATATTGAAGGAATGTGAGTAAATCACTCCGTTAAAGGTTTTCTTGTAAACGGCGTAAATAAACAGCCCCACAAAGAACGCTACAACTAACCCTAAAATTGAATCTATTAATGAAAATGATGCTGTTTTCTCTAAAAAGCTGGATTTAAAAATATCGTTAAATTTTATAGTATCCATTGTTTAATTCTCCTTTATACGTACATACGACTAAGCTGATATTTCGAATATGCTTCAGCACGTGTATCTACTGATTGTAATAAGTACTTAATAATATCTGGCAAGTACTCATCATATTTCACTTCTAAAATAACTAAGTTTGGCTCAAGTACATCAACCATCGGCAGTTTCGGATGAAACATATCTGTATTACGTAAGCTCGATTGTACTTTACTATCAAATGTGACACGCACATTTCCAAAGGGATAGATGTAAGCCTCTCGCTCGTAATCAACAACTGTCATTGGTTTCAATTGGTGATACTTCATTTCCTTATATAAATCTTGTATTAACGCTCGTTTGTCTTTCTCCATCCAAGCGATATCCCCAACGCGCATTTGTTCAAATTCCTTTTGAGATATGGCACACTTCGTTTTAAACGTTAAATTATTACGTTTACTTTTCCGCTCCAAATTTATAATCTCTGTGGACTTACCATAAATTCGTACTCGATATTTATCTCGATTGATAAAGCCCTCTTTTTTCTCATTTAGGACCTTGTTTGCAAAATTATCGAAGTATGTGCTGCGAATTAAATACTTACCATTCATCCCAGCATGCTTGTCTAACTGCATCACATGCCGAAGTTTAGTTTTTAATAATGCATAGTCCGGATAGGAGATGGCCTGTTTAATCTCCTTTCGACCGTTAGGGTTAAACGAAGTAAGAGTTGGCATATAGTTCACTCCTTACATTTTTTCAATTTTGTATTGCTCTTGCTTTTCAGCTAACCAAGACGCATACTCTTCATTTATGCGCTCCTCAAGCACCGTTGCATAAACTTCATCTTTTAGATCTTCGAATACTGCCTCTTCTGCCGGTACTTTATCGGTTACTTTAATAATGTGATAGCCCTCTGATGTTTGTACGATGTCGCTGATGCTACCCTTTTCAAGGCCAAACGCTACTTCCTCAAACTGCTCCTCCATTTGTCCTCGGCTAATATAACCTATTTCCCCGCCAGCCTCATTCGTTGTTGTATCAATTGAATAAGTTTTTGCTAAATCTGCAAAATCCTCACCGGCTTTTATTTTTGCTAGCACGTCTTTTGCTGTTGCTTCATCCTCCAATAAAATATGACTGGCTACGACCTCTTCCTTTTGTCCATAACTATCCTTATTGTCTTCAAAATATTGAGCTACTTCCTCATCTGATATGTCGATGCTTGTAGCAATAACATTTTTTGTAAGTTGATACATACGAATATTATCCTTCACACTTTGCTCAGTCAGTCCATTTTCCTCTAGTGCTGCTTGTAAGGATTCCTCTCCGCCATACGACTCCGCTAACTCTTCATACTCTTCTTGAATACTGTCCTCAGATACAGAAACACCCTCTTTTTTCGCCTCTAGCTCAACTATTTTATTGGTAATTATTGTTTCTAGTACCTCTGTACCGTATTGTTCACGCAATGCGTCATCTAATTCTGTTTGTAAAATCTTTTCACCGTCAACCTTCGCCACATAATCGTTACTCTCACCACATCCAGCTAGTAGGATTAATAATGCAGCAGGTAAGGCGATCATTCGGAAAAACCTTTTGTTTGCGGCCATCCTTGATCCCATCCTTTCTTTTGGTTTCTCGTTTACAATGCCTACTATAAAGGTCTAATGTGTCAGTCAGATGTCAGCTTTAACATTTCCTTCAAAATTTTTTACAAAGAAAAAGCTACTACGCCTTTTAGAGCGTAATAGCCTTTTTTAGTGTTATTTCAAAGCATGTTCCTGATGATTTACTGTTAATTAAGCGTAAATCACCACCTATAGATTGCGCCATCATTTTACTAAGTGATAATCCTAAGCCTAACCCACGGACCGCATATTTTTTATTTTCGCCTCTATAAAAACGCTCAAAGATAAATGCTTGATCTTCTTGAGGAATACCGTATCCAGTGTCCCTTACAGTAATTGATACAGCATCCTCTTTTTCCATAAGCTTTACGGTAACAATCCCTTCTTGCATTGCCTGCTTTGCATTCGTCAATAAATTCGTAACTATTTGCTGTATTCTTACAACATCAGCGTGTACATCAGCAGATTCTGTAAGGAGATCCGTTTGTATCTTAACATTTTCATTATCCTGCATGACTTCCCATTGTGCTACAGCATCACGTACTAATTGATTAACACTTACTGTTTCAAGCTTTACTGGAATTGCATCTACCGCAAAATGATTGTAAGCTAGCAAATCACCGACCATCGTTTTCATTTTCGTCGTTTCTACTAGCGCCATTTGAATAAATTCACTAGCGTCTTGACCTGTAACGACCCCATCTTTCACTGCCTGCAATAATCCACTAATTGATGTAACTGGTGTTTTTAGCTCGTGGGTGACGCCTGCTAATAGTTCCGTTCGAGTCTTTTCTAATTGTTCTAGCTTATTCGCCATTTCCTTAAAAGAACTAACGAGCTCATAAATTTCTTCTTCCTTAATATTTTGAGGCAAATCAAATGTATAGTTTCCTTCTTGCACTTGCTTTGCGGCTTCGGCAACTTGTTTTATTGGATACGCTAAACGTTTTGATAAAAAATAAATAGCACCCCAACCTAATACAGCAAGTGCTCCAATTAATAATGCCAGTTGTCCATATGCTTGGTTAACCTTCGTTAAATTGTCCTTTTTCTCTAAGACAAGCACCCAGCCAACTACCTTATTGTCCTTTTCAAGTTTTCGTTTTACGACATATTGAGCTAACTCTCGTCCCTCACTCGTTAAAGTTATCTTCTTTGTCCCTTCTTCACTATCCAGTAAGTTGGCAACATTTTTTTCATTCCCCGGAGGCATCGGTCGTCGATTGTTGTTTACTATATTGCCTGCCGTATCTACAACATATAAAACGGGATCAAATTCTCGCATAGTAGATCGCTCACGGTTACCAATAAACTCTGGAATCCCCCCCATAGATCCATAAGTATCTGTTAGGCGAAATACAGTCTCGTCTGCTATAAATTCCATCATCTCTAGTCGATTTTGAAACGTCGTATGTCGAATCCATGCCGCAGAAATAAAAGAGATAATAGCTAGACCTACAAAGAGCGTTAGTAAATAGCGGCTTGTCCAATAGTTGCGTAAAGATACTCGCTTATTTTTTGTGAACACTTAGCTGATACCCCAATCCACGTAGTGTCTTTATTTCTCCCTCTTCCTCATCCCACTCCTTAAGTACCTTTCTGAGTCGCTTCACAGCTAAATCCACCGCTCTATCGCTACCTTCATACTCCCATCCCCAAACTTGATCGATCAGTTGATCACGTGTAAATGTTTGATTTGGGTGTTCTGCCAAAAATAAGAGCACCGATAAATCTCTAGGCGTTAAAATAATTTCTTCTCCTTTAAGTAGCACTCGGTGGCCTTTCATATCAATCTCTAGCTCACCAAAGCGTTTTATTTCTGAAGATCTATAACTTCCTTCAGCACGTCTTAAAACTGCCTTTACTCTTGCTACTACCTCATCAGCTATAAATGGCTTTGCAATATAATCGTCTGCACCTTGATCAAAACCCTCTAATCGATTATTTACATCGCCTAATGCCGTTAGCATGATCACTGGACAAGAGCTACATTCTCTAATTTCCTTTAAAATGAACCAACCATTTTTTTCTGGTAACATAATATCGAGTAATACTAAATCAGGCTGCACCTTTTGAAATATATCCAATGCCTGTCCACCATTAAAACATTGCACAACATCAAAGCCTACTTTTTTCAAATATGCCTTCAAAACTTGACTTATTGCATATTCGTCTTCTACTACTAATATTTTTGCCATGTCCTTCACCTCGTTACCAGCTCATTCGTATTTTCATTATATCATCGGATTATGTCAGTTAAATGTCAGGAGCTAGTGCGTCTGTTCATTCTTATAGCGAAGTATATTTCCATGTATGGTTCCAACACTTCAAATATCGAGCTATTTACAATCTAAATCTATTGACAATGTCTTCCTAAGCCAATTATCATTGATTGCGAATGATAATCATTGATAATTCATTCGTATAGTAGATTTTTTTAACTAAAAATGATTAGGGGGGAAAAGCATGATTGTTGTTACAAATCGTATTCAAGTCAAACCCGGCTTTGCTGCAAAAATGGCACCGAACTTTACAAAACCAGGTCCTCTACAACAGTTTGAAGGCTTCCATAAAGTAGAGGTACTAGTTTCAACTGATGATCCGACTTATGACGAAATGAGCGTCAATATGTACTGGGAGACAAAGGAGCATTTCCAAGCTTGGCGAAATAGCGATGCATTCGCTGCGGCACATCACCGTCCTGGACAAAGCTCTGAGGGTGGAAAACCTGAAAACAGTCCAATGATCGGTAGCAAAATAGTTATAGCTGAATTAGCTTCTTCAATTGAAGCATTACGCTAACTTTTAACTTTTTCAGCAGGTGTCCAAACTCCTGTACCTGTCGCTACGCTTTCGGTACGTGTCGGCCCTCGTGCAGGCCTAAGCACAAAGCCGATTCCGGACCCAATTATGCCGAGGCATAATTGATTTTATATCTCCTATCCTCACTATTTCCGAGGAAGCGGGATAATAACTAACATATCTTCTGATTCTATCTAAAAAAAACCTGCATTTTTAAAAATGCAGGTTTTTTAATACTTTATCGCATGAAAATAACTAAAACATATCCAAGTATTGATAAACAAACCGAACCGATCAGTCCGGCAATAAACGCCTTTACACCTAATTGTTTAAAGGTTTTTATGTCTACATTTAAACCTAGTCCGGCCATTGCCATGCCGATTAAAATATAAGCGATATTTACAAATGTTTGCGCTACATTAGCTGGTACGATCCCTAATGAATTAATAGCACTCATCGCTAAAAACCCGAGAATAAACCATGGAATGATTGACAGTGAAAATCCTTCCTTTTCCTGCTTCTTGTCCATTCTCCGATATAAAATACCGATGACAATGGCTACTGGTACAAGCAATGCAACACGTGTTAGCTTAACAATAACCGCCATATCAATTGCTTCATTCCCACCAGCAGAGGCTGCTGCAATAACATGAGCAATTTCATGTAAAGTGCCTCCCGCAAAAATACCATATTCAGTAGGGGTTAAATTAAATACTGAGTATAACACCGTATAGACTAATGTGAATACAGTCCCTAATAATGCAACAATCGCTGCGCCCACTGCTGTCTCTTTTTCATTTGCTTTAATTTGAGGAGCAATAGCGACAACGGCAGCAGCTCCACAAATAGCTGTGCCACAAGCTGTTAATATACCGAGTTTCTTATCGACATGAAATACCTTCGTTAAGCCATATACAACAAGTAAAGCAAATACTAGATTAATAAACGCAATAAGAAAGACACTCGCTCCAGCATTGTAAATATCCATTAAATTCAAACGCATACCTAATAAAATAATGCCGAGGCGTAATAATTTTTTACTTGAAAATGTGATGCCTGTTTGCCAAGTATCCTGCACCTTAAAGGCTGCTCTCCAAGTCATACCTAATATAATGGCAATGACAAGCTGCCCTAATATTGAGAAGAACGGAAATGTCGAAATATACTTCGCCACTAAGGCAATAATGAGTGTCAACAATATCCCCTTCATAAACGCAGGGGTCAGGAAACTTTTTAACCTACGTTGTCCATTATCCATATTGTTCACTTCTTTCATCCTTGATGATTAATACTTTATTAGAAAGTTAATCATTAGTAAAATACATATATATAATGGCAATTATTAATATTTCTAATGATAGGAGTGACGATATGCAGTATGATGCTTTAAAAACATTTATCACACTGGTAGAAGTCAATAATTTTACGAAAGCCTCCGAAATACTTCATATTTCACAGCCGAGTGTCAGTTTACACATTAAAAACTTAGAACGAGAATTTCAAACGACCTTGTTTATCCGTTCACCAAAATCTGTACAAATCACCCCAACTGGAGAAATTTTATATAAACGAGCTAAACAGATGCTGGCAATTGCGGAAGCAGCAAAGGAAGATATTTTAACCTATCATCATGAAATCCAAGGGACACTTGTGGTTGGGGCTAGTTTTACAATTGGCGAATATATTTTGCCTCCTATCATAGCTAGCCTACAACAGCAATTCCCCCAGTTAGAGCTTCAAGTTATTATTGGCAATACGAAAGAAATCATTCAATATACAAAATTGTTACAAGTCGATATCGGTCTTATCGAAGGACAGGCACACGACCATGAACTTATTATTCATCCGTTTATGCAAGATGAATTATTTATTGTCAGTGCGAGTAATCACCCTCTTGCAAAGGTACCAACTATTACGGTTGCGGACTTACAGCAGCAAAATTGGGTTGCACGTGAAGATGGCTCTGGAACACGCTATTACTTAGATCATTTATTTAGAGCAAACGGGCTCCAAGTACGTTCACTTCTTACTATTAGTAGTAATCAAGGTGTGAAAGAAAGCGTGATTCAAGGGCTTGGACTTTCATTACTGTCCGCTAGTGTCATTGAGCGTGAATTAAAAAATAACGATATAAAAATCTTACCTCTCGAGGATCAACATTTTACACGAACATTTTCTTATTTGTACTCACCTACAATGAAAAACAAACGAAATGTTGACACTCTTATAGAGGCACTATTAAAAAAAGCTTAAATATATAACTCTTCGGCAAAACAAGGGGTTGATTTCCGTTCCGGCTAGGCGCTTTCCTGGGGGTATGAAAATCACCCTCAGCTAAAGCACTACAACATTCACAAAGATCTTCTTCATCATTTTATTTTTCAACACTACTCTCTAAGCTCACTGTATAAATCTTGGATTTATACGTTTACGCTCCTGCTTTTGCTCAATAATTTCTACGAATTTCAACGTTGCTCGAGATAAAGGCACACTTTTTAAATAACACATGCCAATGCTTCGTGTTGGAATACTTTCTATTAATGTTAACTCATATAAAAGGCCACGTTGCAAATAATCCTTAGAAAATTCTTTCGTTACACAGGCAATCCCTAAATTACTTCGTGCAAATTCTAGCACTAGATCATGTGAACCAAGCTCAAACTCAGGTTCAATATGGATTCCTCTTGCAAACAAATAATCTTCTACGTACTTTCTTGAATTAGACTTTTTCTCTAAAAAAATAAGTGGAAACTTTAGTAGATCCTCAAAGCTTATACTTTTTGAAGCCAACGTTTTGTACTTCTCGCCACATACAAAAATATCTTGAACCTCTGTGCAAGCGGTTAACTGTAATGTCGGATCTTCTATCGGAAAATTGCAAAGTCCTATATCAACCTCACCAGATTTAATAAAATTACAAATTTCTGAAGTCGTTCCATTTAACATTTGTAATTTTATATTTGGATACATCGTATGAAATGCCTCTAGATAAGGCATTAAAAAGAAACGAGAAATAGTATCTCCTACCCCAATTTTCAACTGACCTGTTGTTAGATTTTTAAATTCTAGCAGCTTCTCCTCGCCAGCATCTAAAAGGCCTAATGCTGAATTTGTATATTCATACAGAAGGCTTCCCTCAGTTGTTAATGTCACCCCTTTAGGTGTGCGATTAAAAAGACGTGTGCCGAGCTCCTTTTCTAATTGCATCATAGCTTGGCTAACAGCTGGTTGAGTCATATATAAATCTTTAGCAGCACTTGAAAAGCTATTATTTTTAGCAACAATACTAAAAACGCGATATAAATCTAATTTCCCTATCATATAAGCACCTCTTATAGCTATTATACGAACTATTAATTTTACTTATATCACTAAAGAGGCGTATAGTAAAACCATATTGATTTAATTTCACAATATTTAACTTTTTTCAGTAGGCGAAAAAGAATCGGCAAGGAGTTTTTTTGTGAAACCCTTAGCCGGTTCCAGACGCAATCATGCCGAGGCATAACTATTAATCATACATTTATCTATTAATAAGGAGAGATTATTTTGGAACGTGTAGTTGGTACAGTAGTAAGAGGTCTTCGTGGTCCGATTATTAACGAAGGCGATAATATTGAGCAAATTGTTGTTGATACAGTATTAAACGCAGCAAAGACTGAAGGCTATTCAATTGAAGATCGTGACATCGTTACAGTAACAGAATCTGTCGTAGCGCGTGCACAAGGTAACTATGCATCCATCGATGACATAGCAGCGGACGTAGCTGCTAAATTTGGTGATGATACTGTTGGTGTTATTTTTCCAATTCTAAGCCGCAATCGCTTCGCTAACTGCTTACGCGGTATTGCAAAAGGCGTTAAAAAAGTTGTTCTTATGCTTAGCTATCCATCTGATGAAGTTGGGAACCACCTAGTTGATATCGATGAGCTAGATGTAAAAGGGATTAATCCTTGGACAGATACTTTAACTGAGGCTGAATTCCGTGAGCATTTCGGCTATAAAAAACATACATTTACAGGCGTAGATTATATTGAATATTATAAAGAACTAATCGAAGCTGAAGGCGCGTCTTGTGAAGTTATCTTTTCAAACAACCCAAAAACAATTTTAGATTTTACGAAGAGCGTTTTAACTTGTGATATTCATACACGCTTACGCACAAAACGTATTTTAACGGCAAATGGTGCCGAAAAAGTATACAGTCTTGATAATATTTTATCTGAGCCTAATAACGACTCTGGCTTTAATGCAGAATATGGTCTACTTGGTTCAAATAAAGCTACTGAAGATAGCGTAAAATTATTCCCACATACTTGCCAACCAATCGTTGATGGCATCCAAACAAAGATCAAGGAAGCTACTGGTAAAACAGTTGAAGTAATGGTTTACGGTGATGGTGCTTTTAAAGATCCTGTGGGTAAGATTTGGGAGTTAGCTGACCCTGTTGTTTCTCCAGCTTTCACAGCTGGATTAGACGGCACACCAAACGAAGTAAAACTAAAATACTTAGCGGATAACGATTTTGCGGAACTTCGCGGCGAAGAATTAAAAGCAGCCATTTCTGAGTATATCCAAAACAAAGATGAAGATTTAACTGGGCAAATGGCCGCTCAAGGTACAACGCCTCGTCGTTTAACAGACTTAATCGGCTCTCTTTCAGATTTAACTTCAGGTTCAGGCGACAAAGGAACACCAATGATTTATATCCAAGGTTATTTTGATAACTACACAAAATAACAAGCTATAAAAAATGAACGCCCATTTTCTCTTGGGCGTTCATTTTTATATAGTGGACATGCTTCAATGTCGACACTATATCCAAAAACTAATTTTTCTATTATTTCATTTAGTGAGGTTGACAGGAATCGAACCTGTGAATCCCTATTTTATAAAGGGACATGCAGCCACTGCATACTTCCTCATATACATTATTTTTTATTGATTTCAAATTAAAGAATTACATTTTTCTCAGTCCTTTTTCTTTTAGTAGGTATGCCTCACTTATTTCAATTGATTAGGTATCACTTCTTCGTTTAACCAATGTTCGCTTGTTCGAACATGATTCTGTCTAACAAATTTCCCTAGATTAAATCGAAAATCATCATAATGGAAGGAAGCCGCATTTCTAATAACATACCCTTCCTGCTCACCCCCAAGAAGTGATTTTCCTGTAAACGTCTTCTTTATTTTTTCTTCATCGAAAATGCCCCGATATAATACAGGCGCCGTTTCAATCCCCAGTTTAGCTGCATAATGGACTGTCTCATCCCAGCTTAAACACATATTTTTTTCGTTCCAAATACTAAATAAATAAAAGTAACTAGTTAATTCATTGTAGTAAATGGAGTGCTTGGCATAAACGTTTTCACCGCATAATCTCCACGCTTCTGGAATTTGGAATGCAAATGTAGCATGAAACGTTTTTACCCAATGCCTAGATGGATGATCTCCTGAATTTAAGCTTCTAGCATGCATATCGTTTTGATACAGTGTTGTTCCTTCCCCATCTAATTTTTCGGTTACAACAACCTCTTTTCCAATAAAATGATTAACATTTTTAGCAACCTTATCATCATGTGTATACCCTCTACTCCACGGCAAATGAAAGCTTCTTGGATATTTCATCAAATTGGTCATAAACTCACTTCCTTTATTTACATCTACTTCGCAAATTGATCTGCCTCACGAAAGAAATAAAGCTTTGTTAATAAGTCACCATCTAATAAATGATAAATCTTACTCGATCCATTATCGCCTCCATATTGAATTAACATATGAAATTGCACTAAATTAACAACCTTTAAAACAAAGTCTTCTTCAAAGCCAAGTTCTAATAAAAAATGGCATACCATTTGAGCAGATACATTTTCATGTCCATAATATCCATATCTTTGTTGTAATTCTTTATATTTTTTACAAAACGGTTTCCCTACATCATGGAATAGAGCAGCTATTTGTAGTGCAAGCTTGTCACTCTCCATATAGTATTCATTCATATATTCATAAACAAAATACGTATGCTGGCAAAGGAAAAATTGATGATACGGATTTTCTTGATTAAATTGATAAATTTCCTTAAATGGTTGGACTGATCTTAACTTCTGAAAAAGCTCCTCATATGTGGTTTCACTTTGGATTAGTGAAATAAACTGCTCTTTTGACATTTCATACGGACTCGCTTCATGTACAATATGCACCTCTTCAAACCCTTCCCCCACTATCGGAAACTCCAAATTCTTTCTCATCTTTTCCATAATTGCTAACGGAACTTTTCTCTTTCTTTGTTGATTTCTTGATACACACAATTCATAAGGTGTATCAAAATAATAACAAACAAACTTTACGTCACGAGACATTTTACCTATAGCAAACACCCTACGTTCTCTCTCGATATTTGTCGCATCAACAATAACAGATCGCCCTTTGGCCACACATTCATTTAAACGCTCATACAAAACACGGAATACTATTCGCGATTGCTGCCTTGTAGCATCACCAAATAACTCTTGACGTATAGCATCACTTGAAAGAATAAGCGCGTTTTCGCTTTTGGCTAGCCCCTTAACGAACGTGCTCTTACCACTACCAGGTAACCCAACTGTAAATATCACCTTCATTTTTTCACCTCCTTTCAAGTGTCTATATCGTTTATAGAAACATATTCTTTAGTTTGTAATCGACTTCTATTCTTCTTATTTATCAAAAATTAACCATCAGCTTAGCTTTAAAGTATAGAGATTAATTTTTGATGGTTAAAATAACAACAAAGAGACACAGGGATAATTATCATAACGTGGAGTTGATCTTCGTTCCTACCGGACGCTCTCTTAAAGGCATCCATTTAGCCTCTCGGGCCAACATCTGTGCGAAAGCGTAGCGTCAACGACAATACTACATTAATCATAAAGGTGCGTTATCACAAGGCGCGGCGCCATTTCATAAGGAATTAGCAAACCTCCACCTCCATCACCTTAAACTCATGATGCCATACCAAAAGATAGGTTACTATCCATAAAAAGTAACATTATCCAAAAGAGAGAAATCAGGCTACAAAAAAGACTGCCCCAACTTTTTAGGAACAGTCTTTTATCAAAAATTTGATTTTCTTTTATAATTTAATTATATCATAAATTTGCCAAAATTACTAGACTATACTTCTTTCCAAACTAGCTGTATGATAAATTTCCCGATTCTAAATCCATATTGAAAGGAATGTGAGTAACATTGGAACAGCAATATGAACGAACAGAAGAAAATCAGTACCTTGTTCTTTGTTTAAATACAGTTGATCACAAAAAAGAGGAGTTACTACAAAAGGAAAAGGATGTTAGAGACAATGTTTTAACATTGAAGAAAACCTTTTGGGATGACGTCAGAGTGAATTTAGATACTCCTGAGGATATAGACGAAACTTATTATGCTATTAAACAACAGGCGGAGCTCTTATCCGATTCTCAACATGCTCAGCAACGTGCCATCAAGGATGTTAAAACTTATGACCGCTTACTGCAATCACCTTATTTTGCTCGCATTGATTTTTTACAGGATGGGCAAAACGAACCTTTAAAGATTTATATCGGTGTAGCAACCTTAATGGATGAAGATAATGAAAACATACTAATTTATGATTGGCGAGCCCCTATATCAAGTATGTATTATGATTACACCCCTGGCCCAGCTACTTATGAAACAGCGACTGACGACATTCAAGGTGAGATGCTTTTAAAGCGGCAATTTATCATTAAGAATGGTCAATTGCAATCGATGTTTAATACAGGATTAACAATAGGTGATGACTTATTACTCGATATTCTCGCTCAAAATGCAAATGAACATATCCGTAGCATCGTAGCAACGATTCAAGCCGAACAAAATAAAATTATTCGTCATGTCAACACGCCTTATCTCATTGTAGAAGGTGTCGCGGGTAGTGGAAAAACAGCTGTTGCTCTCCAACGCGTTGCTTATTTGTTGTATCATTATCGAGACCAAATTACTGCTGATCAAATTTTATTGATTACACCTAATCAGCTCTTTAATCAATATGTTCATACCGTTTTACCGGATTTAGGTGAAGATAATATGCAGCAATTAACCTTCTCCGAATATGCAACAAAACGTTTAGGTCGACAGTTCCAATTGGAGTATCCTTACGAGCAATTGGAGTCACTTTTAACAGAGAAAAATGACTTGCTCTACCAAACGAAGCTTACTACTATTTCTTTCAAAGCTAGCCTCCAATATCGAGAATTGATGGACAAATATATAGAGTACCTTGCCGATGACGGTTTGCTATTTAAAAACATTGTTTTTCGAGGAGAAAGAATTATTACAGCGCAAGAAATTGCTGAGTACTTTTATTCGTTCAATGCGACAATTCCCATTCCAAATAGACTACAGTTAGTGAAAGAATGGTTATTACAACAACTATCGAAAATTGAAAAGACAGAACGGACGAAAGAATGGGTAGAAGAAGCTAGTGAACTGTTAGACATTGAAGAATATACAAAAACCTATAGTGAACTTTTACATGAAGGTCGCTTTTCAGAAAACACCTTTGATGATTTTGAGCAAGAGCGCAAGAAAATAGCCATCCAAATTGTCAAAAAACAGCTCAAGCCACTTCGTCAATCTGTTAAACAATTAAAGTTCGTTCACTTGTTAGGCATTTATCGTCAACTGTTTGATATGAACTATACTATTCATCAGCAATTACAGAACTTTTTACCTGACCATTGGGAAGAAATCTGTCAACAAACACTCCCTAATTTAGCAAAGCGCATTATTTCATATGAAGATGCCGCTCCATTTTTATATTTGCAGGACAAAATAGAAGGTCAACGAACAAATACGATGATTCGTCATGTTTTGGTTGATGAAGCACAAGACTATTCTCCATTTCAGCTATTTGTATTACAACAATTATTTCCACGTGCACGTATGACTATATTAGGCGACGGACATCAAACTATCCATCCCCATACCTTTAAAAACCCTTCACTGCTGACGCCACAATTGTATGGTGAACAAGCAGAAAAAATAATATTAACGAAAAGTTATCGCTCAACAAAACAAATTATTCACCTTACTTCGAAGATTTTACATGAGAACGCAAAAGTAGAAGCCTTTAATCGAACTGGTTCAGAACCGACGATCACGATTGTTTCGAATGAAATAGATTTAATGGAACAGCTTGTCGAAAAGATTAACAGCTTGTCCCTAAATTTCGAAACAATTGCAGTCATCTGTAAAACAGAGCAAGAGTGTACGAAGGTTTTTGAACAAATGAAAGACCAAGTAGATATTCAGCTCATTACCCATCATACAAATCAATTTAAAAAAGGTATTTTACTGTTGCCTGCTTATATGGCAAAAGGAATTGAATTCGACGCTGTCTTAATATACAATGCTTCCTCAGCTACTTATTTTAGAGAAACAGAACGTAATTATTTTTACACAGCTTGTACACGAGCTATGCACGAATTGCATATCTATTCCATTAATGAGTTAACCCATTTTTTAAAACTTTAATTTCAATAAAGAAGAGAATCTGCATGCTTCGATTAAAGGCTAGCAGATTCTCTTTTTTAAATGTAGTAATTATAATCCTCAGGAATTACACGTTTTAAGAATTTCTTCGTGCGCTCTTCTTTCGGATTAACAAATATATCATGTGGGCTTCCTTCTTCTACAACGACACCACCGTCCATAAAAATCACTCGGTTGGCTACGTCTTTTGCAAAGCCCATTTCATGTGTGACAACAAGCATCGTTGTCCCTTCTGCTGCAATGTTTTTCATAACCTGAAGGACTTCTCCTACTAGCTCTGGATCAAGTGCAGAAGTCGGTTCATCAAATAAAATAATATCAGGGTTCAACGCTACTGCCCGTGCAATACCGACTCGTTGTTGCTGGCCTCCAGACAATTGACTTGGGTAGGCATCATATTTTTCTGATAAACCTACTTTATCAAGCGCTTTTTTGCCAATATCTATGGCTTCTGTCTTTGGAATTTTACGTCCTATAATAAGCCCTTCTGTCACATTTTCTAACGCTGTTTTATTCGTAAAAAGATTGTAATTTTGGAATACAAAGGCTACCCGTTGTCGAATAGAATGTACGTCCTTCTTCTTCACATTTTGAAAATCTACTTGGATATCGCCAAATGTCGCATGTCCCTGGTCGGCTTTCTCTAAAAAGTTAATGCAACGTAATAATGTTGTTTTTCCCGAGCCGCTGGGACCTAAAATAACGACAACATCTCCTTTATCAATGGCTAAATCGACACCTTTTAAAATTTCATTGTTACCAAATGATTTATGAATATTTTTAATTTCTAGCATACTCGTTCACCCCTTAGGCTTTTGCCACTTTGAATTTACTTAAATGTTTTTCATATCGTTTAAAAATGTATTCAACCGTACTACATAAAATTAAGTACACAATGAAAATATCAATATATGCTTCCACGTAATTGTAGCCAACATTGGCAGCTACTTTAGCTTTTAATGTAATTTCAGGTAAGGACATTGCATAGCCTAAAGACGTCGCTTTAATGAGATTGACTGTGGCTGTACAAATATTCGGCATCGCTACTACTAAAGCCTGCGGAATAATAATACGGCGATAAGCTTGAAATGTTGTTAAGCCTACTGCTTGAGCTGCCTCTAGCTGACCTTTATCAATCGTACTTAAAGCAGAACGAAATACTTCTATTAAAATTGCCGTCGTACTAAATGCGAAGACAATAAATGCATACCAGATTGGATTGATTTTATAAATGTCATAGGCAATATTATATTTTTCAAAAATAATTTTAAGTAATAATGGAATACTACTATAAATAATAAAGATTTGAATGATTATCGGTGTACCTCGGACAAAGGAGACATATATCTTTGCTATATGATGGATCACCGGGATTTTATTGACCCGTGTTAGTGCTAGTAGGAAGCCTAGTGGTAAAGCAACAAGCATAGCAACAATTGTCACAAGGAGTGCGATAGGTACACCTGATAATGCAACAAAAAATGTTTCAACTAAAAATTGATAATTCACGGTTACGCCTCCTTACGTTGTTTCTAATGTCTTTTTCCCCTTACCAAAAAACTTTTCTAGCATAGCGAAGAATTTTTCGATAATAATCGACAGCACCCAATAAACAATGGCTAAAGCGATATATATTTCTAATGCATGTGCATTAATATTACTTGCGATAATTAAATTTGCCTTACCGACAATATCAATTAAGCCGATTGTATAAGCAAGCGCTCCTTCTTGTAATAACGCAATCATTCCATTCCCAAAGTTCGGTAAAGCGATAACGAGTGCCTGCGGGAAAATAATACGGCGATAAGCTTGGACTGGCGTTAATCCCACACTAACAGCCGCTTCAAATTGCCCTTTATCAATCGCTAAATAAGCAGAACGAATAACTTCTGACATAATCGCCGCAAACTGTAAAGTGAACGTTACGACTACGAAAATGGCTGTTTCAATTGAATGGAGATTTATGCCGAAGTTTTCCGCTAACGCTGGAACACCATAATAGACGAGGAATAATAAGACAATAGATGGTGTACAACGCATAATCGTTGTATATAAGTTCGCTAATTTTCGTAGCAATTTTATTGAACTTAACTTGGCAGCCGCTAATAGTAAGCCAAATATTGTGCCTAGTACAATGGAAGATCCTGCGACTAGGAAGGTCACTTTTAAAAACGGCAATAATACAGGAATTGAGTTCCAAATGTATGATGAATCAAAATACTTCTCCATTTCCTCACCAACTTCTATATAGATGTACAATAAGAGGTGTGTTGATTAGCCATTTTTAATTACTAAAATTAAGTAGAAGACGCTGATTTCCGTTACGCGCTACTTGCTTTCCGGCGGGCGAGTGACGAGCCGCTTCCTTCGCTAAAGGAACGAAGGCTAAATGCGTCACGTCCTGTGACAATGCCTTCGTGACCAACATCATGTTGGCCTCAGGGTCTCGTCTGTCTCGCTTTCCCACGGGAGTCAAGTAGCCTTTCACTACAATCAGCTAAATATGCTCATCTATAAGGTAAATCACAAAAAATTCTTTTTTACCCAACAATTGACCAACATTTTTCCCTAATCAACACACCTGATACAATATTCTCTTTTTAATCAATTATGCCTCGGCATAATTGCGTCCAAAATCGGCTTTGTGCTTGCACAAAGAGCTCCCTTCCGATTCTGTGACATCCGCCGGAGGCTTTAACTTCTTTCAACAGGTGTTTGGACACCCGCTGAAAGAAGTTAATAAAGACTGCTGAGTATACTGACTCAACAGCCTTTTATTTGGTAGTACCGCTACCGCCTATTAGCGCTTCACGGTTTCTAACACTTCAAATAAATCTCGACCGTAAAACTTAGTGCTTAATTCATTTGTTTTCTTTTGCTCTTTAATTTTTGCTATAGCTTTATCGTAAGCATCTGCAAATTCCTGTTCTTTTTTATTGAATAACGGCCATGTTTTAATAACGGCAAATTCGTTGTAAACTACGTCATCCTTTAAATTATGATAGGGGCCATCTTCTGCTATAACTTGTTGTTTAAATGGACCTTCAATCATGACACCGCCATCGACACGTTTTTCATTTACCCATTGCACAACATCGACAGTGAACGCATCACCAGCCTGTAATTTCACTTTATTGTCTGGGTTGGCTTTATTATATTCATCAATAATTGTGTATTGAGCATTATTCGCAGCAATTGGAGCTAATGAATAACCCTTATTCGCAAAGTCGGCTAATGTTTTTACGCCTTCATCCTCTTTACGTAATACTAAACCCGCACTACTTAAGCCTAAAAATTCTTTAGGGAAAATAAACTTTTCCGTACGTTCTTGCGTAAAGAAGGCATTTTTTATTCCTACTTGATATTTCCCTTGCTCAACACCAATTAGTAAATCATCACTAGTCGTGCCTACAAATTCAAACTTATAGTCAGGTAACTGTTCATCCACTAACTTCATGACTTCCACATCGTAGCCAGTCGGATTTCCGTTATCATCAAGATAACTAATTGGCTTAGATGCCTGATCAAATGCAACCTTCACTGTACGTACTTTCCCGCTATCCTCTGAATCTTTATCTGAAGCTTCACCTGAATTACAGCCTGCTAAAATAGCAAGTGATGCTAACCCGATTGCAGCCAATTGGAAAATCTTTTTCTTTTGTTTAAACATATGTCATTTCCCCTTATTCTTTTCTCCATTGTTTTGTAATTGATGTTCAGTCGATTCTTGCTGTTCAATTGCGGCATTTGCCAATTTAATAATTGTCATATCATCCATCGGTGGATTATGAAGTCCTGCACGAACATTTCGATAATAACGCTGTAATGGATTCGTTAATTGTAGGCTTTTAGCTCCTACTACACGCATTGCCTTATCGACGATTTCAATCGCCAAATTTGTTACGGTATGCTTAGCAACTGCCATTTCATTTACCAAAAGCTCACGTCTAGCTGGGTCATCATAAGCTTCGGCAACCCCATACAGTACAAAACGCGCTTGATATAGCTTTAATTCAATATCACCTAGGAGTTGCTGCACATTAGGTAATGTACTAATGGGAGCATTTAAACTATTAGGTTGATAATGATTTGCAAAATGCAGCGCATAATCGCGGGCTGCCTGCGCAATCCCTAAGTATGTTGCTGGTATATGTAGAATCCAACCATTTATTTTGCCGCCACTTGGGTGACTTGGTAACTCTACTAAATGATTTGAAGGAACGATTACACCTTTTAACACTAGGTCATGACTACTTGTGCCTCGCATTGCAGACATTTCCCAGTTCTCTTCGATTGAAAGCCCTTGGGCATCTTTATGAATAAGGAAGTAACCAATTTGATTTTTCTCCTCAATCCATGCTGATGTTAAGAAGTAATCTAGTACTGGGGAGGCTGTCGTAAAGATTTTACGCCCATTTATGAGCCAACCAGCTTCTTTAGAAACAGCATTCGTTCCGGGTCGCCCTCCACGCGTTGGACTACCTGTTGCCGCTTCACTCGCAGCCCTATTTATAATTGCACCGTTCTTTATTTCCTGAGCAAACGAACTTAGTAAATCGTCTGTCCATAGCTTTTTCTCATATAGTTCACCTACAACACCTAATGTCCATCCTAGCGAGAGTGAAGCATTCTCGTCATAGCTTGCTAACGTTTCTTGAACGAGTACCATATCATAGACTGATAATCCTTCACCGCCAAATTCTTTCGGTAAAGTTAGTTTTGGATAACCAATTTGCAGAAGTAGTTTATGTGCTTCGAATGGAAAACGAGATTGTTCATCTACTTCTTTAGCTTCAGCCTTAATTGACTCCGAAATAGATGCTAGCTGATCGAGCCAATACTGTTGTTGCTTTGTTTTAACAAATAAATTTTTCAAGAAAATCTCCTTCTTCCCAAAATGTATAAAACATATATACTTACTAAGAATTAATGTTGTAAAAAATCTCTAACTACGTTTTGTAGCAAGAGAATGTGTGGTACTGAATTTTCTGATTCGTTGACATTTATAATACTTTTCACATTTAAAAATGTCAATGGGATAATAACAAGTTTTTTTATAAGTTTTATATCCATTACTTACATGTCTTCTTTTTTCACCAAGCCATATTTACAGCATATGCTAACACTATAGAAAGAGGTGCATGTATGACTAATAATATGAATCCAGCCTTAAATAATATGCCTATTTCGCCTATGACCCCTCAGGTTATTCAGACGAAATTTGGAGATATTAATGGAGATGGCTTACTTGAAACTGTTCTTTTGATGGGGAATAAAACACCAGATAGCCCTTTGTGGAAAAACCTAACGCTTGCGATATTTTACGGACAGACGCACCAATTCGAAAAAATAATGCTAAAACAAAGCGTCGGGTACAACCCAACTATATTTTTAGGTGACTTTATTGGGAATCATCAAGATGATATTTTAGCTATTTCTGACACGGGGGGTAGTGGCGGTATTATCAATGGCGAAATATTTGCCTCAATAAACGGGAAAATACGCTCAATTTTTGATGCAGAAACGTTTAGTAATACGCTAAAATACACTGTTAATTATCAAAACCAATATAAAGTAGCCGTCCGTAGCATGAATCCCAAAAAACAATATATCATAGATTTACAATACAAAGGTCAGGATTATTTAGCAGAAATTTATAATCAAGACGGTACACTAAAGCAACCAATTCAAGGATGGGTTGATCCAATCAGCGGATTATATCCGGTCGACTATGAACGAGATGGCATATATGAAATTTTAGCGTATCAGGCTATAGCAGGCAGATTTCATGCCGATGGATTAGGTTATGTAGAAAATATTTTGAAATGGGATGGCAATAAATTTAGCGTTGACCGTCAAACTGTAGCGATTTTTGGCGAAGATTTAAAATAAGTTACCATGTCCTTATATAAGGAAAAAGCAAGAATTTGCCTGATTTCCGCATCGAAATTGGACAGATTCTTGCCTTTTCTAGGGTAGACAAGGCTTATTTTTCTACTAATGCAAAATAATTATTTTCGTGATCAGCAAAATTAAAAACTCTACCCATTGGCATCATGACTAAATCCCCTACTTTAACGCCTTTTGCTTGAAAATCTTGATATAGATCTTCTATATGTTCGGCATAAAACATTATAGAAGGTGTTCCTAAATTTAAGTCAGGCTGCATTTTTGCAATGATTTCTTTATTGTGTAAAACAAAGGTAGTTTGAGCTTCTTTAGTAGGCGCAATTTCAATCCAGCGTACTCCGCCCTCTTCCTGATCAGCAACTACAACAAATCCAACTTTTTCTGTCCAAAATTTCACGGCAGTATCTTGATCATTTACATACAACATTACTTGTCCAATTTGTCGAATCATTAAACAATTCCCTCCTCTTTTGAGCATTAGTATACATCAAAAAGTAGCTTTATATGTCATTTAGCGGTTATCGTTTTTAGGAGAATTTTAAAGTATTTATTGAATAAATCTACTATATAGTGAACAGTTATTATAAAATGCTTAACTTTTATCTTATTTTTGGTAAAATGAGCCTAGCTATCTATTGTTTACATAGAAAGTAAATGTATAGACTTTATCACCATCCACTCAGGCATTATTACTTACTCAATATTCGGTGATAAAAAAGTTTAAAATACTATATCATAGTGAGGATAATTCAAGTGAAACAACTAAGTTTAAGGAAAAAGCTCATTTTTTCGTTTTTAGCAATGCTTCTCATTCCAACACTGTTAATTGGAATTGTGTCTTACCAAAGTGCTGGAAGGCAAATTTCAAAAGAACAGCAAGCAAGCGCAACTGAAAGTGTGCGCATGCTTAATACGAATATTACTAACACGATTGAGCCAAAAGTGAAAGACGTTCAATATTTTTCAAACAAGCTCCATCAATCTTATTTACAAGAAGGTAAAACTACAGAACTTAAATCTCTTTTCCACGAATACATGAACATGCATCCAGAGGTGGAGCTAATTTATATCGGAACTTCTGATGGCAGACTACTGGATGAACCTGCCCAAAAATACCCTAGTGGGTTTGACCCTCGTAAAAGATCTTGGTATACGCAAGCTGTAGATAACAAAGACCAAGTATCTATTACAGCTCCATACGTTACACAGACTACAGGTGATATCGTTCTTACGATTACTCAGGCTTTACCAGACGGCTCAGGGGTAATAGGGCTAGATGTAAATATATCTAGATTAAGTACCATCACGAATGATATACGCATTGGAGAAACTGGCTTTGCTTCACTTTTAGATAGTAATAAAATTTATATTGCCCACCCAAATAAAGAAAGTGGTGCTGAAGCAACAGAAAGCTATATTACTAAAATCTATGAACAAGATAGTGGTACTGTTATAGAAAAAGATCGACAACTTCAATTTGTTACAAATAAGCTAACAGGCTGGAAAGTCGTTGGTACCATGTTCACAGCTGAGGCTGCTAACGCTGCTGCTTCGACATTTAATATCAATTTAGTAATTATCGCCATTTCTATTACTGTTGGCATTATTTTTATGCTATTCATGATCAAATCAGTCGTTAACCCGATCAATCGACTTAAACAAAGCGCTATAAAAATTAGCGAGGGCGATTTAACAGAGTTTATTGACAATCATTCGAAAGATGAGATTGGACAGCTTGGAGAAGCTTTTATCGCCATGAAGGTTAACTTAAAAAAGCTTATTCGTAACGTTGATCAAAGCTCTCAACATGTTCAAACTTCGGCGCATGGCTTATCTGCGAATGCCGAACAAAATATCGCTGCTTCTGAACAAGTTACTGAAGCTATGCAGCAGGTTGCTGTTAGTACAGAAAAACAAACAACTGGTATTGACCAAAATGCTGTTTCTATTGAGGAAATTGCAAAAGGAGTCGTCGAGATCGCTGATAGCTCCATGCAGGTTTCCGATTTATCGAGCCGTGCTATACAATTGGCCGATGAAGGCGGACAAGCAGTAGAACAAACTGTTAATCAAATGGTCTCGATTCATGAATCTGTGACACAATCGGATACGATGATTAAATCACTCTATGATCGAACAAAAGAAATTGGTTCTATTTTAGAAATTATTAGCGCTATTTCAGAGCAAACAAATCTGCTTGCCCTTAATGCTGCTATTGAGGCAGCGCGAGCTGGAGAGCACGGGAAAGGCTTTGCAGTAGTTGCCGATGAAGTGCGGAAGTTAGCAGAGCAATCTCATCAATCGGCAGAGCAGATTTCTGCACTAATTTCTGGCATTCAGCAAGATACGGCTAAGTCTGTTCAAACAATGATAAAAACTTCAGCCGATGTCCAGGATGGTTTACAGCTAACAGAAGATACAAGTAAAAAGTTTGCAAGTATCATTAAGCGTCTCCACGAAATTGCTCCGAAAATGGAGGATATATCTGCATCAGCTCAGGAGATGTCAGCAGTAGTCGAAGAAGTTTCTGCAACAGCTATAGAGCTAACAGATCATGCTAAAACAAATGCTGCAGCGTCAGAGGAAGTTGCCGCTTCAACTGAACAAACATTGTCTTCGATGCAGGAAATGGCTGTAGCCTCAAAAGAACTTCTCGATATGGCTGATGAATTACAAAGCTATGTGAATCGTTTTAAATACTAAAAAGAAAAGCACAATGTTAATGGGGAACTCTCCAAAAACATCGTGCTTTTTAATAGTAATTTTATCTATTCTCCTCATGACTAAATTGCCATTCAACACCAAATTTATCAGTAAGGGAGCCATAACATTTACTCCAAAACGTTTCTTGTAGCTCCATGGTAACTTTGCCACCTTCTTTAAGGCCATCAAAAGCTTTTCTCATCTGGGCCTCATCGCCTGAGACAACAGCTAATGTTACATTGTTTCCAATCGTGAATGGGTGTCCTGGAAATGTATCTGAAAACATTACAGTGCTACCAAAAATCGAAAGTCGCGTATGCATGACAAGATCTTTTGCTTCCTCTGGTAATGGATAACTTGGATTCTGTGGTGAATCTCCAAACGTCATAATTTCAGGCTTGTTTGTATTAAAAACTGTCTCATAAAAAGTTACAGCTTCTCGACAATTTCCATTAAAATTTAAATAAACCTCTACTGCCATTTCCAACACTCCCTTTGTCATTTTCGAAACAATTTTATTTTACACGGTTAATAACTAATAGTACAAATCTTAGAATCAATAAATTACTTTCCTTCTTTTGAAAAACAATAACAGCTTACTCCCCTACAAAAGCTCAGGATTTCCTCTAACTACTTTTAACTTTTGAATAAAGTAAACTTACACCGCCTTCCCACTCTAACAAAAAGTAATATATCTATATATTTCGCTTAATTCCTGTTCTTTCCTGCTATTTTTTTATTAATTTAGATAAAAGCTTTGACATTTACTCGAAAATAATGTAAATTACCAAATGACGAACGATTTAAATTAAAACTTAAAAAATATTCGTATTTTAGGAGTGTTTATAATGGATAACGTATTTGACTATGAGGATATTCAGCTAATTCCCGCAAAATGTATTGTAGAAAGTCGCTCAGAATGTGATACTTCTGTTACTTTAGGCGGTCATACATTCAAGCTTCCTGTTGTACCAGCAAACATGCAAACAATCATCGACGAAAGTCTTGCTGTGAAGCTTGCTGAAAACGGTTACTTTTATATCATGCACCGTTTTAATCCAGAAACTCGTATCGATTTCATCAAAGATATGCAAGCTCGTGGCTTAATCGCATCAATTAGTGTTGGTGTAAAAGATGAAGAATATACATTTATTGAAGAATTAGCAGCTGCTAATGTAGTGCCTGATTTTATGACAATCGATATTGCACATGGGCATTCAAATGCTGTTATTCGTATGATTCAGCATATTAAAAAACATCTACCAACTAGCTTTGTAATTGCTGGTAATGTGGGCACACCTGAGGCAGTTCGTGAACTTGAAAATGCTGGTGCAGATGCAACAAAAGTTGGTATTGGACCAGGTAAAGTATGTATTACTAAAATCAAAACTGGTTTTGGTACAGGTGGTTGGCAGCTAGCTGCACTACGCTGGTGTGCAAAAGCTGCAACAAAGCCAATTATCGCTGATGGTGGTATTCGTACAAATGGTGATATTGCAAAATCGGTTCGCTTTGGTGCTTCAATGGTGATGATTGGCTCATTATTTGCAGGTCACGAGGAGTCACCTGGTGAAACAATCGAAATCGACGGTAAAACTGTGAAGGAATACTTCGGATCTGCTTCTGAATTCCAAAAAGGCGAACGTAAAAATGTTGAAGGTAAAAAGATGTTTGTTGAACATAAAGGCAGCATCAAAGATACTTTAATTGAAATGCAGCAAGATCTTCAATCGTCTATTTCTTATGCAGGTGGCAATAAACTAGATGCCATTCGAAATGTAGATTATGTAATTGTGAAAAACTCTATTTTTAATGGAGATAAAGTATACTAAAAACTATAAGAACCCAAACAAGAATGGAATAAATTCTTGTTTGGGTTTTTTGTTGGTTTCCGTTTCTCCTAGGGCAAATACTGATCAATTTTTCGGACTACCCGAGCGTTCTCGGCTCTTGGTTGACCGATTCTTTTGTTGAAAACATATCTTTGCAGCAAAAGAAAAAATGCTACCAATGAAGTGTAGCATTTCCCTTTAGATTATAGTTTGTTAATAACAGCGTGGATCGTTTCTTTTAATTCTTCATCATGATCAGAAAGGTCTACAAGGTTTGCTACACGCTCACGTAATACTGGACGTTCAATTACAAGCTTTTCATCAAGTACTTGTACTAGTAACTCGATAATAAGACGATCACGTACGTTTAATGCTTCCTCTAAACGCTCTGGTGTGATTTTTCCTGTTTTTGCTGCTTTAGCCATTTTAAAAACCCCTTTTAAATTTTATATTCATGCACATCTATTTTAGCATACAGCTAATTTATTTTAAAAACTTTCTTTCGCTAATATATAGGCTCATTACCATTGCTGCCGCTTTGCTTTCGCTACAGAAAACATTTGTTGTTGCTGTCGCTACAGAGCAAAGCTTCCTGGGGGCGTCCGCTGATCCCCAAGGAGTCGCCAGCCTCCACTCAACCTATACTTATAACATACGTTTTTACAAATATCATCCACAGCTTTCGGTGATAATCCAATTTACACCAAAACTTTACAAATAAATGCTCGTACATTTACGATAATTTGTTATATTCAAATCATAAAATGATGACGCTCAATCATATGATTATTTGTTCTCCATTTAGTTTTTTCATTTTCACTTAGGACGATTTACAAGATTGGAGGAATTCTGTGAACCAAAAGAACTCGACTTACTTACAATTAATAAAGGCTGTACCGAAATCTTTACAATTGTTTCTAAATGTTTGCCTTGTACTTTTAGCACTCATTTTATCTTTCCTACTTTGCAAAGAACTCATTCAATTCCTAAATATTTTATTATTCAACAATGATGGCGGAGACTATAAGCTTTTCCTCGCTAACATTCTTATTTTCTTTTTGTATTTTGAATTTATCACGATGATTATTAAATATTTTAAAGAGAGTTATCATTTTCCACTAAGGTATTTTATATATATAGGGATTACAGCCATGATTCGATTAATTATTGTAGAGCATGACCATCCCATTAATACATTAATTTATTCACTTATTATTTTAATATTAATTATTAGCTATTTTATTATTAATATTACGCCGCTGGAACGACCTGTACGCTCGTCACTCTTTATGAAAAAAGAACAATAGCTTTATTACAGTAAGCAAAACCCCTGAACTTTAGACAACGAGCTCTATATTCGTTGGCGTCCTTTTCTTTTTCATGAAGGCAATCAACTATAAATTAGGTCGACTCCCCTCATTGGAATTAAGGTTCATTTCAAAATGATGGAGTCGCAAAACCCATAATACCGAAAATAATGCCTCATTGTTTTGATTGTGTATAAAAGGGCTCTTTTGTTCAGTAAATCTTCCTGATGTATACAGTCTTCTTCCTTCAATAATCTTTCAATGATTCTCATATACATTCCCACCCTACATGGAATTAATTTTAAGCACGGTTTTTTCACATTAATTTTAGTTCTTGATAATAACATATATTACCACGTGCAAAAAAAACGTGGTGGACTATTAGTGCTTTTTTAGATCAACTACATAATTCGTTTATTGGCTAGCCCCTTATTCAAGCCATTCAGAAGTAACTATGAACTGATCTCGTTACTTCGTCGACTAGAGCATTAGGAAGTAATTATAAATAATTCAGAAATAGGATGGGTTGAGCACATATAGCTCAGCTCGAAAAGGAATGTACAGCTATGAACTTGGGACAGCATGAATTATTGAAGGGAGACGGAAAGAATGAATCTGATTGATGTATATATTCATGAAGTAACTAGGAGAATCCGCAAAGAAAAACGCGATGAAATCAGTCTAGAGTTAAAATCTACTATTGAAAATATGTTACCTGAAGATTATTCAGAATCAGATATTAAGGAAGTACTTAAGAAGCTAGGAAGTCCTGTAGAAGTTGCAGCAAGCTATCAAAACACACCACGATTATTAATCGGTCCAAAAGTGTTTGATACTTATATTAGGACAATAAAATTAGTTATTCCTTGGGCAATAATTATTACAGTTATTGTACAGATGATAGAAAGTATTGTGCTTTATAATGAAGAAGGTGGCGCTCTTCTGTCTGCTATTATTAAAACTATTTCTTTAACTATCGCTCATATTATTTCAGTAATCATCTACGTACTCTTCTGGATTACAGTTACTTTCATTGTCATAGAACGATCTGGAGAAAATAATATTCGAATACCCCTTTTAAAGGACCATCCAGATTGGACACCTGATGATTTAACTAAAGTTAAAATAATTCCTAAAGAAAAAACGATTTCGCTTAATGATAATATTTTAAGTTTCTTAGGTATTGCTATCTTCTCCTTTGTCTATTTCAATGCTCATCACCTTATAGGAATCTATACTTCTCACAATAAAGGTGGCTTTAAATTTATTATGCCTATATTCAACCAGGAAGTCTTACTCTCCTTTGCACCGATTATTTTAATTTGTATCGTTTTAAGTGTAGCTTTAACATTATGGAAATTGAAGGAAGGCCAATGGACCATGTTAATTGCCGTAGTTAATGCTCTTCTTCAATGTACAGGTATCATTGTTTTTATCCTAATGGCTATTCAACCTGATTTTATACACAGTCCCGCTGTACCTTATATTGCTGCGATTACGGAAACGACCTCCGCTAAGATTTTGGTAGCTATAGATCGAATATTATTCGTCAGCATAGCTATCACCATCGTAGCAAATGCATATGATATTTATAGTGGCTTTAAAAAGGCTAGAATTTGAAAAAATACGTTTTGGGGCTGACTCTTTCTTGTTGGCCCTTACTTATTCATATATTTTTACTACCTACTAAAAAAAGTTTAAAAACTCCCCCAATTGATCAAAATACCGTTATTCTCTAATGTTTTGTATAATAAAGTTGAGAGTTATTAAAATTCATTCATAAATAATTTGCACTAATTCAGACAGAATAAGGGGAAATAATTATGACCATTCTTCTTGTAGATGACAATCAAGTCAATCTATTTGTAATTGAAAAAATATTAAAAAATGCAGGTTATGATAACTGTGTTTCTCTAACATCTGCCTATGAACTTTTTGATTATTTACAGTTAGATGCGCCAAATCCAACAGGAAATTCAGTAGATTTAATTTTATTAGATATTATGATGCCTGAAGTAGACGGTATTGAAGCTTGCAAACGCATTAAGCAAAATGAACAATTAAAGGATATTCAAATTATCTTTGTCACCGCTCTAGAAGATAAAAACACGCTTGCGGAAGCACTTGATATCGGTGGAGTAGATTATATTACAAAGCCAATAAATAAAACCGAGCTTCTTGCTAGAATTCGGGTTGCTTTACGATTGAAAGCAGAATTAGATTGGCATACTCAGCAAGAAAAAAAATACAATACGAATTAGACTTGGCTACACATGTACAAAGAAGCCTTTTGAGCGCCCCTTTAAACGAGAAAAATATTCAAATAGAGGTCTCTTATCTTCCTTCTTCTAATTTAGCAGGTGATATGTATTATTGGCATAAAATAAATGATCACCGATACGCCTGCATTTTACTTGATATGATGGGACATGGTATCTCTGCAGCACTTGTTTGTATGTTTATCTCCTCTGTCCTAAGAGAAGCTGTTAAACAATTAGAAGATCCCGAATTAGTTATAAAAGAGTTAAACCGTTATATGACAATTTTAAGAAACGGAAAAGAGGACAACCTTTTTTATTTCACAGCTATCTATTTAGTGATTGATACAGAACAAAAAACCATTGAATATGTAAACGCCGGTCATCCTTCTGGCTATGCTCTAGTTGATGAAAAAACGCTCGTACATTTAAATCGAGGAAGCTGCGCAGTCGGCTTTTTTGATGAGATTGACGTGCAAAAACAATTCATTCAATACAATGAGGGCGTGCAAATTATTTTATATACGGACGGTGTGTTGGAGGCAATGGGACCATGTGAAATGGAATCCGAGAAGCATTTACAAACGCTAATATCTACGAAATGGGATCATTCTCGACGTCTGATTGACCATATACTGCCTAAGGAAAAACAAGGTAATCAGCCAGATGATATGTGCGTATTAATGATACAGGCACATTAAAATACATAAAAAGTGGCCGTTGCCTAAGTCTCTACTGTGGAGAAACTTGGACAACAGCCTATTTTTTATCTTACTTTATCTTCTGATATATTTTTTCATTGCCTACGATTTCTTTATATTTTGAAATAACACCTTCAAATCGTAGTGTCTCTTTATCGCCTAAGCATAAAAATCCATTATCACTTATACTTTCGGAAAACAAATGATGAACCTGGTTTTGTAACTCAGGTGAAAAATAAATCAAAACATTTCGGCACATAATGACATGAAATTCATTAAACGATTGATCTGTTACTAAATTATGCTGTGCAAATATAATGTTTTTTAACAGTGCCGGATGGAAATAAGCATATTGATAATCTGTTTTATAGTATTCGGAAAAAGCATGGATGCCGCCAGCAAGCATATAGTTTTTCGTATATGCCTGCATTTTGTTAATCGGGAATACTCCCTTTTTTGCCTTTTCCAATACTTGTTCGTTCATATCCGTAGCATAAATAACCGCTTTATCCATTAACCCTTCTTCCTGTAGCAAAATAGCCATGGAGTATACTTCCTCACCTGTAGAACATCCTGCATGCCATATCCGAATTTCAGGGTAATCTCTTAAAAAAGGTACAACCTCTTCGCGAAAAGCCTTAAAAAAACTAGGGTTACGGAACATTTCAGTAACATTTATCGAAAAATCATTCAATAGTTGCTCTAAAAACCCATCTTCATGTATTACTTTTTCAAGTACACGAGAAATCGTTGGGATATTACTCATCCCCATCCTACTATAAATCCTCCGTGATATAGAAGATCGATTATATTGCCGAAAATCAAAGCCCGACAAACGATAAATAGCCTCTAGTAATAAATCAATTTCTAAATCTGTATGCATTTTTTTCAGCAAAGGAAATCGTTCCATTTTATTAACTCCCTTTAGAAACTAGCCATACTCTTAAAACGGATACTAATTGATCTAAATTTAACGGCTTACTTATATAATCTGAAGCACCCGCCTCTAATGTTTTATCTCGATCATTTTTCATAGCCTTCGCTGTTAAAGCAATAATCGGTAAATCCGTCATCTCCATTTGTTTGCGTATAATCGACATCGTTTCATAGCCATCCAAATTCGGCATCATAATATCCATCAAAATAAGGTCAATTTCATCATTAGCTTGCATAATATCTAAACACTCTATCCCATCTTTAGCAACTAAGATATTCATACCTCGTTTTTCGAGTGCATTTTTTAATGCATAAATATTACGGTAATCATCGTCTACAATTAAAATATTTTTCCCTTGAAAAACTTCTACCTCTTGTTGAGAGAAATCCTGAGTTTCCAATAGCTGTTCTTCCATTAGTTCTTCTAATTCATTGGTAGCCCCTACCTCATGAATAGCAAGTTCAAGACATTCTTGCTCCTCGATGCCATTTGGCAAGCTTGGGATGGTTAGTGTGAATGTACTACCTTGCCCTTCATTACTTTGTAAAGAAATCCAGCCGCCAAGTAATCTCGCAAGCTCTTTACAAATGGACAAGCCAAGACCCGTTCCACCGTATTTACGTATCGTTGCCCCATCAGCCTGTTGGAATGATTCAAAAATAAGCTGATGCTTGTCCCTAGGAATCCCTATACCTGTATCGGAAACTATGATTTCTAACCAGTCAGCACTAACATCCTTCATATTATTTGTTAACTGTTCTTCTCTAAGCTGTTTAATGTCCAGACGAACTGAGCCTTGCTTTGTAAATTTAAAGGCATTTGATAATAAATTCTTCAATATTTGCTGGAATCTTTGTTCATCAGTATAGAAAATATCGACTACATTTTCATCTTTCGAAATATAGAATTGTAGATTTTTTTTCATTGCAACAGGCGCAAAGGTTTGCTCAATTTGTACAGGAACCTCACTCATATTCATTTCACCAAAATAAATATCAAGCTTGCCTGCCTCAACTTTTGATAAATCTAAAATATCATTAATTAGTGCCAGTAGATCTCCACCTGAAGAATGGATAACCTTTGCATATTCGGCTTCCTCTTCTGATAATGTATTTTGGCTATTTTCAGCTAACATTTCAGATAAAATTAAAATGCTATTCAGTGGCGTTCGTAATTCATGTGACATATTGGCTAAAAACTCAGATTTATAATTTGAATTTAGTAACAGCTGTTCCGCACTTTCCTCTAATTCTTTTTTAGCTTGTTCTAATTCTCTCGACTTTAACTCTGCCTCTTTTGTTCTTTCTTCCAATTGTTCATTAATCATTGTCAGTTCCTCTGTTTGTAGCTGCAATTCTTCTGATTGTGCCTGAAGCTCTTCAGATTGTGCCTGTAATTCCTCTGTCAAAGCTCTTGATTCATTCAATAAACGGACAATTTCCATACGCCCTAGGATACTATTGATCGTTAATCCAAAGGTTTCGATAACTTGCTTCACTAATTGCTGCTGTAGCTTATTAAAGCCAGTCATTGTAGCTAATTCAACGACAGCTATTACGTCATTTTCAAAGATAATAGGGACGATAAAAATACCTTTTGGTGATACTTTCCCTAAACCAGTATTTATTAAACGGAAATCTTCTGGGATATCATTGTAAATTAAAATCTTTTTTTCTAAAGCACATTGTCCAATTAAGCCTTGCCCCAGTTTAAAGCTCTCAATTCCAACGTCATCCCTTGTATCCGCAAAAGCAGCTTTTTTTATAAACTGTATATGATTATCAGTAGTTTCACGAACATAAAATGCACCCAAGGAAGACTGCGTTTTTTTCGCTATTTCTGAAAGGAAGGTTTCAGCTAATTTGTTGATGGCGGAAATCCCTTGATATTTTGTGACAATTTCTGCGATATTCAACTGTAGCCATTCTCTTCTCTCAAGCGCATCCAACAACTCATTTGTAGCAGCTGCAAGAGCATTAATTTCATCATTTGTTCTAACATGTATTCTTCCTTTTTGATTGCTCTTGGAAGCAGTGATTTCTTGAATTGTTCGTGTCACCTCTGTTAACGTTTTAACGATTGAACGAGAAATACCACTTGCAATGATAATCGCAACAACAGAAATAAATACAAGGATGCCAAAGAGTGTAAGTGTTACTATACTATTTCTCTTATCCAACTCATTTACTTTGGCTTGCATAGTTACAATTACCTCTGAACGGAGTGATTCAAACTGATCTCGTACTGTTTCCATGTCTTTACGACCTGTATCTACTTTATTGAGTTCCCATAACGCTTCGTTATTTTTTTCTTTTTTTAATTTAATAGAGGGGTCCCCTGTTGTTGTAATCCAATGCTCTATCGTTGCCTTTATCTCATTTAACTTCTGTTTTGTTAGTTTATTTTTTACAATCTGATAAAGCTCATCAAAATCATATTGCCATTTTTCACCAGACTCGTTATAGGACTCTAAATAGCTTGTTTCACCTGTAACAACAAAACTCCTCTGGTTCGATTCCATATCTAAAATGGATTTTTCAATTCGATTGGTTAGAGCATGTATGTTCGAGTCATTCTTGATAATATAATTTCTTTCTTTTTGTAGAGAAGTAATTTGATTATTTAAGATAATCACTGATGCAAGTAAACAAAGTATGATAACAATATAGCCTAACGTAATTTTCGTTCGTATACTTATCTTTAATTTATTTAACATTTGTTTTCCTACCTTTATCTGTCATAAACTCTATAACTAGTATCATTGTACATCAAAAAGAAGCAAAATTTCTTCCTCTTAGGTTAAGAGAGTAATCTCTTTCCGACAAATACTTTACATTGGCAGAGCTCATCGCTGTATCGTGTGGTTGATTTCCGTTCTGACCGGGTGTGTCGGGCTAACACGATGTTAGTCACGAAGGCGTTATCACAGGACGTGATGCTTTTAGCCTTCGTTCCCCTAACCGCTTTGCTTTCGCTACATAAAACATTTTTGCTGATAGAAATTAAAAGTTAATAAGTCCCGTATTCTTTTCATATATATATTATATTGGCCAATTTTGCCGAGGCATAATTAATAATAAGGAGAGAACAATTGTGGACATTTATGTAAGACCAGGGGATTCTCTTTGGCATTTTAGTGAAGTGTTTAAAATACCTCTTCAACTAATTATAGATTCGAATCGAACTATTAAACCTCAATATTTAAGGGTTGGACAGCGTGTTCGAATTCCGGGGTTTGTTACAGTCAATTATCAAATAAAGCAAGGAGATACTTTTTGGCAAATAGCCCAAAGCAGAAATCTCCCATTAGTGGCCATTTTGCTTGTCAATCCTGATCTTAATCCAAATCAATTACACATTGGGCAGACAATTCGCATTCCCCAACGAATCACATGGAGGCTCATCAATGGTAAACAAAATTATACTTACAAGACCATGATGAACGATATTAAAAAACTACTCGCTTTTTATCCGTTTCTACAAATCTCTACAATTGGACATTCTGTTTTACAGCATGACATTCCAGAGCTTCTAATCGGGAACGGAGCTAAGCGTGTCCATTATAACGGCTCCTTTCATGCAAATGAATGGATTACAACTCCAATTATTTTAACTTTTATAAATGACTACCTACTCTCTCTCACTAATCAAAATACAATTCGCGGTTTATCCCTTCTCCCACTTTACCAGCAAACAATCCTTTCTATCGTTCCGATGGTCAATCCCGATGGTGTTGATTTAGTATTACAAGGACCTCCTAACGACGAAGCATTAAGAAACCAGCTTATTACTTGGAATAACGGTAACACGGATTTCTCTGGTTGGAAGGCAAATATACATGGTGTTGATTTGAACGACCAGTTCCCTGCAAAATGGGAGCTTGAAAGAGCACGAAATCCAAAAGTACCTGGTCCAAGAGATTTTGGAGGTCAAAAACCTTTGTCCGAGCCTGAGGCCATCGCTATGGCTGACTTA
This sequence comes from Lysinibacillus zambalensis, assembly GCF_040183165.1. NCBI lineage: Bacteria > Bacillati > Bacillota > Bacilli > Caryophanales > Bacillaceae > Lysinibacillus > Lysinibacillus zambalensis. The sequence continues at coordinate 74,778 of NZ_JBEGDG010000009.1, read as the reverse complement.
ACGAGGAAGCGCGATTTTGCTAGAGTTCTTGCGTTTCATACACAAGGTAGAGTCATTTATTGGGGTTTTGAAAATCTCGAACCACCAGAGTCAGAAACCCTTGTTAACGAGTTTAGCCGGGTTAGTGGCTACGAACCTATCAATTCAGCAGGCAGTTATGCGGGCTATAAAGATTGGTTTATTCAGGATTGGCGTAGACCTGGATTCACTGTTGAATTAGGTAGTGGTACAAATCCACTTCCACTCACCCAATTCGACGACATCTATGAAGAGGCATTAGGTATATTCCTTGCAGCATTGTATATGTAATAGAAATTGTTAATCTAAGAATAGTTCCCCTTAAGGATTTTTCATCCTAATTCAATTCTAAATAAATATCCCCAATCCCTCTTTTACTTCTAAAGTGAATGGGGATTTTTTAATCTCTGATTGATTGCTTCTTCATAGTTCATCACCAAAAATCGTGGGTGACTTTTATTAAAACGTCTACTATGTAAATAAGTTGATTGAAGTGGAGGCTGGGCGACTCCTTGGGGATTAGCAATAGAGGAACGAAGGCTAAAAGCATTACATCCTGTGATAACGCCTTCGTGACCAACATCGTGCTGTTGCTGTCGCTGCGCTTTCGCACAAACAAAACCAAAACCTGCTGCCGCTACGTTACACTCACGCTTTCGCGCAAAAGACATCTGTTGGCCCGAGACCCTGGAGCGAGCATCGCGAGTGAAGCGGCTCATCGGACGCCCCCAGGAAGCTCTGCTCTGCGCGAAAGCGAAGCGTCAGCGGCAAATGTTTTATCTGTGCGAAAGCGTAGCGGCAGCAACAAAGCGCTCAGCCGAAACGGAAATCAACCACACGTTTTGATGATGATCCTTCTAAACAGAAATATGGACCTATTTGGAAAAATTACTTTGACAGGCAGAGTAATGTTTGTTAATATTACTCTGACAGATAGAGCAATAAAAAATAAGTAGGTGACTTATGGTTCGAAGTGACATCATCCGCGGACACTTGGATTCCATTATTTTAAGGCTAATATTAGAGAAAGATCGTTATGGCTATGAAATTTCTCAGGAAATAAGTATCCGCACAAATAATCGTTTTCAAATTAAAGAAGCAACGTTATACGCAGTTTTTCAACGCCTTGAGAAAAAGGAAATTATTGAAGCCTATTATGGTGATGTTTCACACGGAGGCAAAAGAAAGTATTACCGTATTACCCCATTAGGTAAAGCTTATTTAAATGAGCTAGTAAAAGAGTGGTCGGAAGTAAAAGAAATTATCGACTTATTTATGGAGGGCTTAGAATGAAAAAAATAAAAAACCATATTGATGAGCTTTTTAAAGACATTCCTCGTAATAAAGAAACCGAGATGGTTAAACAAGAAATCATTCAAAATCTTGAAGAAAAAGTTTTTTATTTGATGGATCAAGGGAAAGAACAAGAGGATGCCATTAACAAAGCCATCGTAGAGTTTGGAGATATTGAAGATTTAAAAAAGGAATTAGGTGTGAAGAAGCCCGAAAAGAAAAACATGGCTAAATTAAATTTAGAATTCTCTATATGGGGTAGCGGCTTAATTATTGTATTTTTTATATTTATTAATCTCTACTATACGCCACATACAATATGGGCAATCTATCCGATCTTCGCAATATTATGGTGGCCCCTATCAATGTACTTCGTTTGGTCACGTAAGAAATGGAGTGAATAAAACATGAAGAACTTTATTAGCTTTTCGATTGTTGGTAGTTTAATGACAATGATTTTTTTAGGAATCGTCAATTATACGACATCACCTCAGACGATTTGGTTTATTTACCCGTGTTTACTTGTTCTGCTTTGGCCCATTACTTTATTTTTCATGTCTAAAAGAATGTATAAGGAATATTCTCTAGTTTGCAGCGCTATGATTATTGCTTTTCTTATCATTGAAAATTATTTATACTCCCCCGATCATATATGGTTCATTTATGCGGTTTATCCAATCATCTGGTGGCCAATTCTTATGTATTTAGAGGAAAAAGCAAAAACATTAAAGATTGCGCTGATTGGCTGTGCAAGTACCATCATTTATTATTCTTTATTAAATATTATTTTATCCCATCCATACCCTTGGGCGATTTATCCTGCATTTTTAGTCATTTGGTGGCCATTAGCTTTATACCACGCACAAAGAAAAACGTTTGTAGCATTCTCTGTTACCGCTACAATACTGATCAGCATCTTTTTTATTACAGTAAACGTTGTCTCTTCTCCAAACGTAATATGGGCGTTTTATCCAATCTTTGTCGTCCTTTGGTGGCCCCTTAGTATGTACTTTTATGTTTATAAAAGAAAAATGTACAATTCAACAACTCTCCCTAAAAGAGTCTGAAAATTTCGATTATAATTCGCATTCACAGAGGGGATTAGATGAAAAAGATAATGAAATTTATAAAATTCACCGGAATAATTACTATCGTATTACTAATAACAGCGCTTTTATTCCCTACATGGACTGCCCATATTAAAGGTAATAACAGTGTAAGTGCATTAGAGCAAGTAGAGATAAATGGAAGTAAACATGAAGTTATGATACGCGGCAAAGATCAGGATAATCCCGTTATTATTTTTATCCATGGAGGGCCTGGATGTTCAGAAATACCTTATGCCAGTAAGTATCAAAACTTATTGGAAAACGATTTTACGGTCGTGAATTACGACCAAAGAGCAAGCGGAAAATCCTATCATTTTTTTGAGGATTATTCTAATCTTTCATCAGACTTACTCGTAGATGACTTATTGGCCTTGACGGATTATATATCAGATCGTCTTGGCAAAGAAAAAGTAATATTAATTGGCCATTCTTATGGTACGTATATTGCAACGCAAGCTGCCTCTAAAGCTCCTGAAAAATTTACAGCATATGTTGGAATTGGACAGATGAGTGATCAAGCAGGAAGCGAGATTGACGGTCTGAATTACGTTATTCAGCAAGCTGAAAATGCCGGCAATAAAGATGACGTTTTATATTTACAAGGGTTAACTGAACAAGTTGAAAATGGCGAGATGTTTATTCCACGGAAGTATATTGCAAAATATGGTGGAGCTACAAGACTTATTGATAACCCTGATGGGAATATCATAAGTATGTTATTCAGTCGTGAGTATAACTTATTAGATGTGATTCGTTACAACTATGGGCTATCCTATTCTCAAAAAACTCTATTAGGGGAAGTAATGAAAAACCCATTACCTACTAAAGTAAAAAAACTTGAATTACCATGCTATTTTGTTATGGGTAAATATGATTATCAAACTTCATCTAATGCAGCAAAAAAATACTTTGATATGATTGAAGCCGATAAAAAAGAATTTATTTCCTTTGAACAATCCGCTCATTATCCACAATTTGAAGAGAAGGAAAAATTTTATGAATGGCTGTGCGATACGTTTGTGAAATAAATTGACTCTTCACTAAAACATGGGGTTGATTTCCTTTCGACTGGGTACTTTGTTGTTGTGTCGCTTCGCTTTCGCACAGAGCACAGCTTCCTCGGGGCGTCTGATGGGTCGCTTCTGTGTTCTACAATGACAAGGAATCAGTTCTCTTAAGGATAACGATAGTAGCTCACATTATTTATTTACTATATAATTTAGTTATTAAATATTTTAACGGGTAGTGATACTATGTCAAAAAATGAGCAATTGCACAATGTGGAAATCATTATGAAAGAGATGCTTGAAATACAACATACATCGAAAATGTTTGTAAATCTCTTATCTGAGGGAGAATCATTATCGCAAAACCAATTGATCCTCCTACTTCAGCTAAAAATTAATGACGGTATGAAGGCAACAGAAATTGCTGAGTTCTTTAGTGTGACGCCAGGAGCCGTTACATCCATGTGCGATAAACTTGAGAAATTAGAATTTGTAGAACGTATTAGAGAGCAAGAAGATCGTCGTGTAGTAAAAATGGTGTTAACTAATAGCGGTGAATTAAAGGTTCAAGATTTATTTTTAAAGTTTCCACAGGAAAAACTGATAGACATGGCAAAAATATTGCGTGAGGTTAATCAGTTAATGAATAAAATTTTTTAGGATTTCATAAAATTGAAATCCTTTTTTTATTGCCTAAAAAATCCATAAAAAACTCATGGACATTTTTTTGTTCTTGACAAAACAAGGCGGCATATAATTTAATTGATATATATTTTAATTATTAAAATATATATCAATTAAATTAAAAATGAGGTGGTTTTCGTGATTCAAAAACTACGTACAGTAACCCTTACTAACGGCTCTATTAAAGACTTAACAGCAGATTGTGAGCAAATAAATATCCGTGGATCTGTTACTTTACATCAGGAAATACGCGTAAAAAAAATCTCTACTCATGGTCATAGCTCTTTTCATTCCCGCGTTGAAGCACAGATTTTAAATAGTACCGGATCATGCTCTATAAAAGATTTTTGTGAAATTAATGAGGTTAAAAGTGCGGGGAGCTTAAATATGCGTAATGGGCGAATAACAAAATTGAATAGTTCTGGGAAGTTGGCCATTGAACAAAACTTACAAGTAGAACAGTTTCATGCAGTCGGTTTTGTTAAAGCGAATGAAATAGAGGCAAAACATTTTCAATTAAAAATGTCTGGTGGAAATGAGATAAAAAAGCTTATTGCAGATGTGATACATGTAGAAAAAGATACGTTATCTATATCTTTTCTAAAGAAAAAGTTGAATTGTAAATGTATTAAAGGTGAACAAATACATCTTTCCTATACAGATGCAGAAATTGTATACGGAGATATTGTAGCAGTAGGCGATAATTGTCATATACAAACACTTTATTATACAAAAAACTATTCGATTGCTAAAAACGCCAAGGTGCAACAAATTATACGGAGGGAAAAGGAATGACATTCATAAAAATCATTCTAAGCTTTTTTTGCTCATTAGCCCTTCTCGTACTATCTGTCCTCTATGCAGGGCTGGTCTTCAGTGCATTACTATCAATAGTAGCCGGCATTTTACGAACATTCGGCTTGGAACAAATACAAATGAGCATTTGGAATAGTGCTGAGCTTCCGATCGCTTTCAGCATTCCGCTAGCACTCTTGGTTTCCTTGTTGCTATTCTTTTGTTCAATATATATCAAACGATCTATCCAATTTTGTTATTCCAAGCTTAAATTTTAAAATTAGAAGCACACCTTTTGTTTGCTAGTAAAAGGTGTGCTTCTAATCATTTATTTTGCTTATAAATAAATATTTTTTTCGTTAAATCATTGCGATTTTGTCATAAATTATTGCCTATTTAAATATATTAGATATTATGGATGAAAATTCTCACTGCAACTCCATTTATGAAATAAAAAAATAGAACCTTCCACCCTAAATTAGAATGAAGGTTCTATTTTATTTTGTAGAAACAAATCGTTTACATTCTTTGTTTCTACATCTAATTTTATTTTAAACGAAGCGCTTCGTCCGTTGCTTCGTTAATTTCTTTAAGAAACTCTGGATTTTCTGCTAATGACTTGCCGTATGATGGGATCATATCTTTAATTTTTGACTCCCACTCGTTAACATGTTGAGGGAAGCATTTATTGATTACCTCAAGCATAACGTGTACAGCAGTAGATGCACCTGGAGAAGCTCCAAGTAATGCAGCAATTGAGCCATCAGAAGCACTTACAACTTCCGTACCAAATTGAAGCGTACCTTTACCACTAGCTTCAGTATCTTTAATAACTTGTACACGTTGACCAGCTACAATAATATCCCAATCATCGCTCTTAGCATTTGGAATGAAATCACGTAGCTCTTCCATACGTTGTTCTTTAGATAACATAAGTTGTTGGATTAAATATTTTGTTAATCCCATCTCTTTAACTCCCGCCGCTAATAACGTTGTAATATTATGCGGTTTTACAGAAGCAAATAAATCCATATTTGAACCTGTTTTTAAGAACTTAGGTGAGAAACCTGCGAATGGTCCAAATAATAAAGATTTTTTGTTATCAATATAGCGTGTATCAAGATGCGGAACAGACATTGGTGGAGCACCAACTTTAGCTTTTCCGTATACTTTCGCGTGATGTTGCTCAGCAACTTCTTGGTTTTTACATACTAGGAATAATCCACTGATTGGGAATCCACCAATATGTTTCCCTTCAGGAATACCTGATTTTTGTAGTAATTCTAGGCTTCCTCCACCAGCTCCAAGGAAGACAAATTTTGCTGTATGGTATTCCATTTTGCAGCCTTTTTTGTCGTGCACTCGTACTTCCCATGAACCATCGCTAGTACGTTTCATGCTTTCAACACTATGATTGTAGTTGATGTCAACGTCTTTATTTTTTAAGTGGTCGAATAACATACGTGTTAATGCACCAAAGTTAACGTCTGTACCAGTGTCAATTTTTGTCGCAGCGATAGCTTCATCTGCTGGACGATCTTGCATAATAAGAGGAATCCATTCCTTTAGTTTTTCTGGGTCATCAGAAAATTCCATACCTTGGAATAAAGGATTTTTTGTCATCGTTTCATGACGTTTTTTCAGAAACTCTACATTGTCTTTCCCTTGTACTAAACTCATATGAGGTAAAGGCATAATAAAGTCTTGTGGATTACTGATTAGTTTATTGTTCACAAGATAAGACCAAAATTGTCTTGAAACATGGAACTGTTCATTAACGTTAATCGCTTTGCTAATATCGATTGATCCGTCTTTTTTCTCTGAAGTGTAGTTAAGTTCACAAAGTGCCGCATGCCCAGTTCCCGCATTATTTAATTCGTGAGAACTTTCTTCACCAGCTTTATCAAGCGACTCAAACACTGTAATTTTCCAATCTGGTGCTAATTCTTTAAGCATTGTCCCCAAAGTCGCACTCATGATTCCGGCACCAATTAAGATAACATCTGATTTAATTTGTCTGTTACTCATTTTTACCTTCCTTATATATTAAGATTTGCAGAAAGGATGTAAGCTCTCCTGCTGTCACAGTAAGCTCTAGAGTAACTTAGGAGTACATCTTTTCTGTATCAATTATTACCTTATTGCAGTGTATCATAATTACATAAAGATTAAAATATCAACTATCTATATGAGAGTTATGTGCATTTTTCGAGCCTTCCCCTTAATAAATCAAGAGAAAAACCTACTATTCCCCCATTAAGAATCACTACCTTTATTTAAGCGTTATGGAATAATCGTCCTAAATTTGGCTAGCGTTTTCATAAAATAATGAGGTTTTTTAAATTATTATATTTATATAATAACATAAAAATATGGAACCAGTCTTGTTTTTGCACCAGCTCCACTATACTTAAAATATATAGAATTTTCTCACTATTTTCTAGTGTTTTATTAAAATTATTTCTTTTTAGTCTAACCAAGAAAGTAAAACTCATTCTATTACAGGACTTTTTATTTTCCAACCATCAATATCAAAATCACCCATCTGATTCTTACACGGTTTACTGTTTATCCGTTTCCATTAAAGCTTTTAAAACTACCTTTATTTTTTTCTAATAGCAGCTCCATTTTATTTTTAGCACGTTGTAAGACTTGCTTTATTTGTTTAATCTCTTTTTCTCTTTGAATCATCTGTTTATACTTATTTTGAAATAATAATTTCATCTGTTGAAGGTTTTGAATTTCCGCTTCTGTCAATTCATCATTTTCGTCCGTATTTTGCGACCATTCAGAAAGTATTTTAATTTTGTTACTAGCCCTTCCGCAACTGCTAATACATGTAACAAAACAAATTAAAGAATTAGCAACATCAGTTCTAGAGCTTTGTTCGGTAAAAATATCGTTACAAGAATACAGATAGATAAGACCATAAACAAAAATGTTCGTACTTGATGTCCTTTCTCTCTCCATTGCTGCAAGCCTGCAATCCATGTCAATAATGCGTATAACCCTATCAATACATAAGTAATAATAGCCATTCACATCACCCCATTCTTTTAATATTTTCACTTTAAAAGATGGAGTTAGCTCAATGTCAACACCTTCTGAACAATTACTTTAATACAAGTCAAAATATATCGCAGTTGCTAATTATGTTAAAGGTCAAATATTTCACCAGAGTGTACTTTTAATTGTTCAACACCAATTTTCATTGCACTTTCTTCTGTATCCATTAGTGAAAAACCTTGTGTGATAGGATTCCAATACTCATATGAATAGTCGATATCGCCTTCAAACCATCTGAAGATCTCTATTGTATATAGACCGTCATTTCTTTTAATAATTTCAACCTTATATTCTTCACTTGGAGATAAAATTGATTTTACAAAATCATTCATTGTCTCACCACCACTTAACCCATTAATGACTTATTCTTTAAACATCCTTTCAATATTATGAAGTTCTATCTTTTCTTCCTCTTTTCGATAATCAAGGTAATCATTTTCTTCAGCAATTATTAGTAACCCTTCTTGAAAGAATGACAACAAACGCTCTGCTTCTTTTATTAGTTTTGGTTTAATATTGTTTAATATTTCTCTCTTACTATTAAATTTATTATCATCCCATTTATCTCTTTGCTTTAATGTAGGTAGTACATCAATTCCTGTTATATACGTAAGTCCTAAAAAACGAAGAAATGAATACCCGTTGCAATAATCATCATATAATTGCTCCAATATCTCTACTGGGTCACCTTTTTCAAATATGATGTTTTTCAAAAGAGAAAGAATCCGCGACTGTTCAAACTTCCCATGTGGAATTTCCATCTCTATTACCTTCACTAATTCAACTTTAATATGCTTTTTTCTATAATCCAAATCAAGTAACTTGAAGTAAAAATCATTGTTAAAAACACTTTCAATTTCTTGTGTTTTGTAAAGCCATTCTTCAAATTCTGAGATACTAATCTGTCCTTTATATATTTTATAAAACTGTTTTTGAATATCCTCTTTACTATTCACTCTCTTACTTCAACTCCTTTAATTCTTCTGTTCATCCAAATTTTGCTTGAGAATCAATTATGCCTCGGCATGATTGATTCAGGAATCGGCTTTGTACTTTAATTTCTTTCAACGGGTGCCGGTGCCCAAATACCCGCTGAAAGAAATTAAATAAAGGAATTGGATAAAAATCCAATTCCAAATATAAATAGACGAGTTTTTTAGCCAGTCTCTATTCCTAAAAAATACAATTCTACTTAAAAAATATTAGCTAAATAGTTTTGAACAGATTCAGGTAATAGTTGAAAGAATAATCCTTCATATTTGATATCGAGTATACCAGCAATAAACATAATAATAATGATGAATATTAAAAGGAGTTTCTTGTTTTTAGAAATCCACTTCAATAGGCTCCCCTCCTCTTAAAAATAACGTTTATAGTTTGCCAATTAAGTATATATTGATTCATGTATTATATAAACCTGTTCTTACAATCATTCTCTGTCACCCAAATTGGATATGTTACATAAATTAAAAATAATGCTGTTGATTTTCTTTTAGTCATGAATTCAATTTAGCTCCTTCGGGTAAACAATAAATAACGAAAGCTTTTGTCTCACCAATGATTGCTTGAAATTTTATAAAGAAAGGAATTGCAATGGTAAACTTTAAATCATTTCGTGGTGTCGTTACTCAGATTGATGATTTCCCTATTGGGCAAAATGGTGAAAAGGAAGGTTGTTATAAATTGATGACGGTAGAAGATAGTACTCAGGGCATCGTCAATTTTGTCGTCTCTCCTTCCACTTACTTTGTGAATCAAGAAATTGTGACTCCCGGCGATCGGGTTACTGGATATTATGATGGGAATGCACCTGTCCCTTTAATATATCCGCCTCAATATCGAGCACTTGTTGTTGTAAAGGAAAATAACAATCAAAATGTCAAAGTCGACTTTTTTAATAACCAATTAGTTAGTAGTGATGGTCAACTACAACTAAATGTTTCTGCTTATACACTTATCTTGCTCAAAAATGGTCAACCTTTTTCAAAAAGCCTAGCCAATCGAAACTTAATTGTGATCTATGGCCCTACTACAAGAAGTATCCCTGCACAAACCACACCGTATAAAATAATCGTTTGGTGTTAATTTAAGATTAAGAACATGTAGTTGATATACGTTCCGACCAGGCGCTTTCCAGGGGTGCTCCTACCTTATCTAACATTCATGACATACGTAAATATCATTCCAACTTTAGTAATAACATAAAATTAAACCGAACATTAAAAATATACAAAAATTATTTCCCAGGAAAGGTGCTCATTCACCCCGTCTTTCGCAACACTTCGCATAACGGTGGGATTACTGCAAGCAAACAAAAGGAATAAATAAAGCGGCTTAGTCCTTTCAATTATTGGACTTAAGCCGCTTAAAAGTTATTTTTATTTATTCTGTCACTATTTGTCTTGCATTTCGTGTAATTGCTGCTTGATCTGCTCTAAGTACTCTTTATTTTGTTGGACTGTATCCAAATGCTCACCGTATTCCTTTGCATTCATAAATGCATTTTCTGCATGTTCTATTTGATTGAAAGCATGCTCAATCGCTATCTCCTCTGGGTGTGACTTTACATGCTTCAACAAACGCTCCGCCTTTTGGACGGAGTTCCCAAACAAAGTGCTTGGGTGATCCTTTTTCCAACTCATATCTGAGTGCTTAGCCAATTCTACCTCTCCCCTTCCTACCATTTAAATAAATAATCTAGATATAGTATTGTAAAATGAGCAGAAAATATGTACGGACAAAGTGCGAATTAAAAAACAAAAAAAGAAGCACTCATGAATGCTTCCTCTACAAAATTTCTTCAGCCATTTTCTTATTGTCAGTATGGATGCCTCTCATCCCTTCAAAAAATGAATATTTTTCACTTAAATATTTTTCTAACTCTTCATTATCATGAGGAAGCTGCTCTAAGTAATACTTCGAGCTGTTTATCCTTTTTTGAATTTCCTGTTGATTTTGCGTTGTCGTACCGTGCCCAGGTACGTGGGTCGTTATTTCATGATTAAGCAAAATATTTTCAGCTTTATTGACCGTATTTACATAGTCTTTATAGTTGCTAAAAATAAATGGAAACTCAATATCTGACAAATAATCGCCAGAAAGAAACAGACCATAAGGCTCAATAACTGTAAATAAACCATCATTCGTATGACCAGGTGCTGGATAAAATGTCATGGTAAAGGAATCGAATTCTACTTTTTGCCCGTCCTCTGAAACGACAATATCTACATTTGGATATTGAGGTGAATAACTTCTATTCAAATAATACCCTTGGTCAAATTGTTTAATTTTTTGCATGATGTCTTTTTTGTTAGGATTTTCATCAAATTGTTTTGAGGCAATTACCTTAGCTTCTGGGAATGCCCCAGAACCAATAATATGATCAAAATCGCTATGTGTATAAACAATATATAGTTGTTTATCACCTCTAATCTCGTTTATATGACTCTTAATATCTTCAATTTCAGTAGGTAGCCAATTAGGATCTGTCATAATTACTGCTTCATTCGTTTGAATGATTGCCGAAGTAGTCATATATAATGCACTTTGAAAAACTGTAATATTATTATTTTGGAATTGAATCACCATGAACCACCCTTTTCCCCTTATTTTCTTTTGATAATGAGCTAGTTTATATTTTGCCCGCTCTATTCCTTAGTTCGAGCACTATTTATAAAATCCTTCTTTAGGAAAAAAAGTATGCGAAATCAATTTAAATTTTACATACTCTTAGCTTTTTCTATAGATACAAGTATTCATAATTAACGGATCTATTATTTTTTATCCCTTACTTATGATACGATTTCCCATAACTAGTTTAAATGTAGAATCAAATCAATGTCACCTATACATTAGGTAGAAACCTTATTTCAATCAAGGAGAGTCAACATGAACAACAATAAGGACAACACAGAAGTCATCTTACTTTCTGACCCATCAGAATGTTTAAAGCATCCATTTCATCATAAACAAATTGTCTTTACAGGGGCCCTTTCCACTATGACACGTTCAGAAGCTGCAAAAAGAGTACGAGCTTGTGGAGGAATTATGCAAGGGGCGGTTACACAGGATACAGATTTCCTTATTCTTGGGAACAAACGTCGTGGTATAAGTACAAAACAATTAAAAGCCGAGAAGTTAATGAGCCTCGGCTTAGACATTCAAATAATTATTGAGGATGATTTTAATTGGCTCATTTCAATGCAAGAAGAACTACCTAAAATTTAAATAGCTTAGTGATACGTATCTCCTGATTGAAATTACCTTAATAAATCAAAATTCCTTTGTCTAGAACAGAAGTATTTTGCACCTGATTCCCTAAAATATATAGCTTTTTCAAATTAGGCAAATTCACCAAAGGCTCTACATTTGAAATGGCATTATTTTCTAAATGAAGCTCCTCAATTTGTTGCCACTTTTCCATAAAACTTAATGATTGTAGTGAACTATCTTGTAAAGTGAATGAATGCAGAGCTGAAAAGCCAGCGAAGTAAGGCATAACCTTATCAACTTCGTTCACCCAGTCACCATTGTCTATTTGAAAAGATGCATCATTCAAAGTTAAATGCTCCAGGTTGTTGTTGTTAAACGAATTTTGACTATCAATTTGAAACTTACACTCATTACAATTTAACCTTTTTACATGCTGTAAATTGAATAACTCACTCGTCTCTTCATAAAAAGTTGTCTCATTTAAATTTATTGTTTGCAGATTTGGGAGTCGATTTAAAGAAGCGATGCCTATGAAATCACTTCCCTCCATTGCTGTAAGTTGTTCTAGCTGCGGGTATTTTAGTAATTCTTCTCCATTCAAATACGACTGCGCTCCACTAATTTCAACAGTCAAATATTTTAAAACAGGTGCCTCTAGCTTTGGGAGCAAAGAACTTGTTAATTCTGCTTTTTTTAAATGAGGTGCTACAATCGACGATATTTCACCATGATAACCAGTTATCGATAAATCGGTCAGAGAAGTCAGGCTGTTTACAATATCATGCACTTCTAATTTAAAAAGTGAAGCTAAACGCAATTTTGTCAATGAAGACTTATTTCTAAGGCGTTCTACATTTGTAATATCCATATTTTCAAGATCAAGCGATTGCAGGTTGGGCATGTTTTGTATAAAATCAAGCGTTTTTAAATTTCGTACCGCTGTAAGCTTCAATTCTTGTAATTGATTCAGTGAATAGAATGAGCTAAAATCTGTCGCTTCACTTAGATCTATTGTTAGCGACTCTAAATCTGTTAATGAAGACAACCATTTCAAATCATTGGCAGACATTAAGGACAATGACTTTAATGGCAGTTGATTCAGCAGAGGGAAGTCTGTAACCGTCTCAGTGTAGTACGAAATTTCAAGTGATTGAAGATTGGGAAACTCTAATAATAAAGCAAGTTCATCATTACTTCGAATTTGGATAGAAAGCTCTACAACATTAGACTTATCACTAAAATATTCAGCAATTTTACTAAATGATTCATTAAAACTACCTGTATAGCTTTTTAAACCTTCCAGATGTCGGAAGCTTACATTTCCACTTTGTGATATTTCATAATCGCCCATCAAATTCAATACCGTCAGACCAGTAAAGGCCTCAAAATCTTTTTGTTCGATTTTTTGTGTATTTAATAACTTATCCATAATGATATAGTTAGAAATTTTGGCTTGCTTATTTGTAAATGGATCATCAAGACTGTAATCAAAATGCCACTGATCTTCAGAATGATAGACTGCCAAATAACGGATACTTGCGATTTCTTCTTTAGTTGGCAAAGCTTCACCTTTATCAAAAATATCTTTTAAAAAGAGTAAAAGAACTTCGCTTTCAGGCATTTTTCGAACAGATATTTTCTCACGGTTATCATTTTCTGTTTGATTGCTACTTAAGAGGAAATAGCCAAGGAATGCACAAAGGATTATAATCGGTACCATTAAAAGAGCTTTTAAATTCGTTTTTGGACGTGTAGCTTTATTGGCAGAAGTTGTACCATAATAATTATTAATCGTCTGATCAACATAATAAACTTTATTCTCTTTCAACATTATCTCGGTTTCACAAAAAGGACATTTGAATGATTGTTCCTCTTTATATTCAATTTTCCCATTACAATTCGGACAATTTAATTTAATGAATTCCACTGGCAGTCCCTCCCCAGCTCTATTTCCAATTAAGTTTAGTTATCTGAAAAATAAATGTCAATATTTTCTATTGAATACTAATTATCTCCCTCCTTTAGACCTACAACAAAAAGTCGCCCAAGAAATTACCACTGTTTGATATATTTAAATTTACTTTCGCTACTTGAAATACAAGGAATACTTCACTTAAAGAATGATTGTAGTCCTACATAAAAAGGCTACTAGTAAAAAGACATAATGCTCTTAAGATTTTTTTACTAATTTTTATATTTTCTTACCTACCTGTTTATCACTACTGTAAAATGAAAAGACTGGGACATTCGATACGAATTAAGAAATAATTTAATAAAAATTTATACAAGATAAGGATAAAAATGGGGGTTCATATATATGTCTATGGAACAAACGAGGTATTCTCGACTGGCTAATATAACAAAAATGATTAATATGAAGCTAGATTTACGTGAAGTATTAGAGCAGGTAACAATAGCAATTTCTGAAGAAATCGTCACATGTGATTCTGTGGGCATTTATTTACCACAAAAAGATGGTACATTCAGAGGATATGTAGGAAAACCAGCAGTTATTAATGGCTGGACTTTGAATATGCATATAATTGATACCGAAATAGATTTACTAGCAAAAGAAGTAATTGAAACAAAGAAAACCATCTATATTCCTGATACTTCGAAGGATAGTCGACCTGATCCCAGAGCAGTTGAGGGGTTCCATATTAAATCTTTATTAGTTCTTCCCATCTCCTTTGAACAAGAGTTATTTGGCCTTGTTTTTTTATTTGATTATGGAATTCCAATGAACTTAACAGACGAAGAAATTCAAACGGTCGAGGCATATGTGAATATGGCTGCTGTTGCTATTCAAAATGCAAACAACTTAACTTATAAAGAACGCCTTATTAACGAAAAGCAGTTGCTGCTTGATGTTACACGTGACTTATCAATGTGCTCCTCACTACAAGAAAGCCTTGATAAATGCTTTTTCTACTTAGAGAAATTTTTAGATAATAAAAATATAGGGATTCACCTTTTAGATCCTTTAGCAGAAAAAAGAGTGAAACCGGCTAAGTTGAGTAAGGAAAGTGATTGGACAGAAGAGAATTGGCTAAAGACACATAACAAATTTAAAATTGATCAAAGCAATGATGCTGTAATGCAGGAGGTTTTTGAAACAAAAAAAGCCATTCTTATTTCAAATGTATTTGAGGATGAAAGACCTAATCATGAAGTTTGTCGTAATTTCGGCATAAACGGTTTAGTTATGTTTCCTCTAGTTTCAATGGGTGAAATTTTAGGGCAAATATCTATTGTTAATCTTGAAGAAAAAGCATTTTTCTATTCAGAAACTCAATTACAGCTAGCTCAATCCATTGTTGACACTACAGCATCTGCATTATCAAACCTT
Source organism: Lysinibacillus zambalensis (assembly GCF_040183165.1). NCBI lineage: Bacteria > Bacillati > Bacillota > Bacilli > Caryophanales > Bacillaceae > Lysinibacillus > Lysinibacillus zambalensis. The sequence goes on along the minus strand of NZ_JBEGDG010000009.1, from coordinate 59,245 downwards.
ATATATATGGAAAAGCAAGAAATCATTATTGAGGAGAGAACCTCAGAAGTAATAGTCAAAAATAAAGAGCTTGAAAAAGTTGTAGCGGAGTTACAGCAGCTTAGCCGTGAAAAAGAGTTAATTCTCAACTCTGCAGGTGAAGGTATCTTTGGATTAGATCTTGATCGAAACATTACATTCTGCAATCCAGCTGGTGCACTCATGTTAGGTTATGAAACAGAGCGAGAATTAATCGGAAAATCCGTCGATATTATTATGAGTGGTAATGAAACGGAAGACAAAATTATTATTTCATCCCTTTTAAATACTAATTTCAACAGCTACAAGGTGTTTTTTAGAAAAGACAACTCCAACTTTCCCGTAGAATATGTAACCTCCTTAATAAAAGAAGGAGACAATATTGTAGGAGAAGTTGTCACATTTAAAGATATAACTCAAAGAAAGCAACTAGAAGAAAAGATTAAATACCACGCTTATTTTGATAGTTTAACGAATTTACCGAATAGAATTCTTTTAATAGACAGACTAACTCAAGGGCTGAAGTATGCAAAAGCGAACGGAGAAAAATTAGCAGTTCTCTATTTGGATTTAGACCGTTTTAAGTTAGTAAATGATTCGCTTGGACATAGCTATGGCGATCTATTACTTCAAGAGGTTGCCAAACGTTTAAGTACTTGCGTCCCAGAAGATGCAACTGTATCACGCCAAGGAGGGGATGAATTTACAATTTATTTGCCTAATATTAAATGTGAAAATGACATTTTGAAGGTTATTAATAGTATTAATGCTTCTTTCTCTAATCCTTTCAACTTAATAGACAATGAAATATACATTAAAACAAGTATTGGTATAAGCCTGTTTCCTGATAATGGGGATACGACAGATACGTTAATCAAAAATGCAGACACAGCTATGTACAAATCAAAAGAAACACCAGGTACTAGCTACCATTTCTTTAGCGAAGGAATGGATACGAGAACTTTTGAAAGTATCAAGCTTGAAAATGATTTATATAAAGCGTTAGAGCGAGATGAACTTATTATCTTCTATCAGCCACAAATAAACTATAAAACAAACAAAATTAAGGGCGTTGAAGCTTTATTAAGATGGAATCATCGAGAACACGGAATGATCACACCAGATAAGTTTATTCCACTTGCTGAAGAAACCGGTTTAATTGTCCCTATAGGTGAGTGGGTTCTTAAAGAAGCTTGCAAGCAATTGAAAGAATGGCATAACCAAGGTTGTCCTTTCATTAGTATGTCTGTAAATTTATCCGTCCATCAATTCGAACAGAGTAATTTATTTTCTATTGTAGAAAATGTCTTACAAGAAACAGACTTGTCACCTGAGTATTTACAATTAGAACTTACTGAAAATCTAATTGTCAAAAATACAGAATTAACATTAAAAACAATGATACAATTAAAGGGACTTGGGGTAAATTTAGCCATTGATGATTTTGGTACCGGATATTCATCTTTAGGTTATTTGAAAAATCTGCCGATTTCCACATTAAAAATTGATAAATCCTTTGTACAAGAGATGTTAACGGATGATGCAGCGGCGATTACAAATACAATTATTACCCTCGCTCAAAATTTAAAGCTTGAAGTTATTGCTGAAGGGGTTGAAACAAAAGAACAGGCCGATTTTTTATTGAGACAAAATTGTTATTTAATGCAAGGTTATTTATTTAGTAAGCCCATGAAGGCTGAAGATATTGTGAAAAAATATTTCTATTAACTTAACGTTCTATTTTATAAAAAAAGGGAGATTTATAATGAAAGCAGCTCGTACGGTCTTAGAATATTTAAAAGGTAACGGTGTTCAATATATTTTTGGTATTCCAGCAGGTTCAGTCAATGCATTTTTTGATGAACTGTATGATATGAAAGACTTAACACCGATTGTAACGAAACATGAAGGCGCTGCTTCATATATGGCCGCAGCTTACGCAAAATATACAAACCAGATGAGCGTATGTATTGGTTGTAGTGGACCTGGTGGGACAAACCTAGTAACAGGTGCTGCAAATGCTATGCGCGAGCATTTACCGGTTTTATTTTTAACCGGTGCTGTTCCAGTTAGCACAATCGGCTTAAATGCTTCGCAAGAGTTGGATGCTCAGCCGATCTTTCAACCAGTTACTAAATACAGTGTAACAGTTAAAGAATCAAAGGATTTACTGAAAGAAGTAGTAAAAGCCTCCGAAATCGCTATATCCGGAGTGCCTGGTCCAGTACATATTGCTATACCAATAGATGTTCAACACGAAATAGTGCAAAACATAGAAATACCAGCTCCACCAAAAAGAACAGCAATAGTTCCTGCTATGGATACTATTAAAAATGTAGCTGAAGAGCTAATAAAGAGAAAGAACGGATACATTTTAGTAGGACAAGGCGTAAGAAATTCAGTTGAGCAATTACTAGAGTTAGCAGAAATTCTAAATTGGCCTATTCTAACAACACCGCAAGCAAAAGGATACATTCCAGAGAATCATCCTCTTCTAGTTGGCGTTTTCGGCTTTGCTGGCCACGAGGCTGCCTCAGAATTAATAGCTGATGGCGATGGACAAGTATTGTTAATCGTGGGTTCAAGTTTAGGAGAAACAGCTACAAATAACTACAACTTAAATCTTACGAAAAACCGTTTTTCTATACAAATGGACTATGATCAATCGGTGTTCAATCGAAAATATGAGATTGATTTACCTGTGCTAGGTGATATCAATTTAAGTTTACTATTACTTATAGAAGAGTTAAGAACTAAAGGGCATACAACAAAAGAAACTGCTCTTGAGGGTAAAGAAAATAAAGAGCCTCTTGGAGATATGGAAGAATATAATACGAAAAACGTTCTATTAAGTATTCAAAAACATTTACCATCCTCCACTAGATATACAATTGATATTGGTGAATTTATGTCCTATGTCATTCATCACATGAAGGTTTTAGATAATGATACTTATGATATTAATGTCCATTTTGGCGCAATGGGAAGTGGAATTGGATCTGCCATTGGCTCAAAGTTAGCTGAACCTGAACGCCCTGTTGTATGTATCACAGGTGATGGTTGCTTTTTCATGCATGGAATGGAAATATTAACAGCAAAAGAATATAATCTACCGATCTTGTTTATTGTTATGAATAATGCTCGCTTAGGAATGGTATACCATGGACATGCTCTACAGTTCCACCGTACTCACCCATCTTTTGAGCAAAATCCAATTAGTATTAGTGCATTGGCTTCAGCTATGGACATTCCGAATTTCCAAGTAACGGAACTAGAAGATATTAACCAAGATACGATAAATAACTTAATGAATTTAAATGGACCAGCAGTTTTGGAAGTAGTTTTAACAGATAATAACACGCCTCCTATGGGAGATCGAGTTAAATTTTTATCTTCCTTTGGAAAGTAAGAGGTTTTAAACAATATGAAAAGTCATATAGACTGGTAATCATATTCCCCTATATGACTTTTTTTCTTACAGAGATTTTCTATCTCCAATTACTTACTAATTTATGTATTCGTTTGTTTATAAATTTGAGAATGAATGTTGGATGACACTAAGTATAGCGCCTATTGTTTTTCCTTTAAATACATCTGGAACAGCCTCACCTGTTGGATTTGAGAAATAGTAACTATCGATTTTTTCATCGAAGTGATACCCTATACTCGTTAGAGCATGTTGTAAATCAGAAGGTAATGTTACTAACCCAGTTTGTTCAGTGAAATAATTTGTAGGAAAGACCTTTACGTCAACATCACTTGCTCCAGTATATACTACAAATAAGTCTTTTTCATGTTGAACAATCCACTGACCTTTTGAATATAAAGAAATTCTTGCTCCTTCTAATGAAGATATCGCTTCTAAATTAACACCAAAAATTTCATTTATTATTTTTCGAATTTCTGCCCCTGTTATGTCCCTGTCATATTGATTTAGATAGGAATCTATTACCTCTCTCCCTGTTGATGAAGCAATCTCATCTACCTCTTCCTTCTCTTTTGATAAAATAGGTGTCTCATCTAAATTAATCTTGAAAACTAAATCTACAACATGACAAATCTCAGAACTACTAATTCTTTTTCCATAAGAGTCCAAATACTTGTCCATCACTTCTGCTTTTTTCATTGTTAAACCTCCGATAAAAACCACACTTACTTATAATACGTTTTTGTAAATTGTCTAAGCGCGGTTCATTAACTTTTATATTTACAAAGAATGAACGGTGACGTTCTTCATGTTCATATAGTTCATTAAACATGTTGTTGTCAATTTTCTCTGTATCTAAAGCTGTTGTACCATCCAAAAGATATACACCCGATAAGAAACCAAGAACAATGCGAATTATATAAATTACTGCTAGAGCAAAAAACATCCATAGTTTTCCCATGCTCATTTATCCTCAATTTCCTTTTTCTAGCTTATCATAAATTTAATTTAGAGTTAATAAAACCGCCTAAAACATTGTTATATCAACGTTATAGGTGGTCTTTTTAATAATCTTACTTATGATACAGTTCACCGTATCATAAGTAGGTGCTTCGTCTACTTTCCTAAAGTAATCAACCTTCACGCCTTTTTGAAAACTAAACTTCCCGCACAAGTTGTATGACACAAGTTACTCCAGAATATAATAAAAGCAATAACGAAATTAAATCCTTTTTAAATTTTAAAAGCTCTATCAGCTAAAATTGAATAAATTATGCTCTCTTGAAATTTAAAAAACTCCTTACATATTTTCAAACTGAAATAAATAAACTACAATGGAATACAAATGGATAAAATTCTAAATTATCCCCATTTATCTTTATTTATACAACTACAATTTAGAGGAGCACGAAGATGAAAAAGAAGGTTTTATCCTTACTCATGACCATAATAATGGTCCTATCCGTTAGCGTATCGGTGTATGCCGATGAAAAGTCGCCATCAGCGACAAGAGGAGAGATTGTAAAAGCCTTGTTGATGGCAGCAGACGCTTATCAACCAGGAATTAATAAAGAAGCCATTATGCAAGGCTCCAAAAACGGCGATTTAAGAGAGAATGAGCCAGCTAAGAAGGTTGAAGCTTTAGTCATGTTGAGCAGAGCATTCGGCAAATTGCCAAAGCCTGTCGGAAATGATTTGCGCAGTGGAACATTCGGCGTCGAGTTCTCCGATGTACCGGCTTGGGCTAAGAAAGATATCGATAAACTGGCAAAAGCAGGCGTACTGGCGGGCAACCCTGACGGCACATTAGGCGCAACTGACACTATTACGATTGATGAGCTTCAAAATATAATTTCTAGAATTTGGTCGCTTAAAGGCTCCCATTTAAATGACGATTTTTATGAAGCAATCAATAAAGAATGGTTAAATAAATCGGCAATTCCAGCAGGAGAAATCATGGACGGCGTATTTTCCGAGCTGCACAAGCAAAATAACGATAAAATAGAAAAAATAATAGATGAACTCGCTGGCAAACAGTTCGCAGAAGGAACAAAAGAACAAAAAATTGCCGATTTCTATTCGACAGCGTTGGATTCAAAAAGTAGAAATAAACAAGGGATGGAGCCCATCCAAAAATATGTAAAGGCAATTGACGGGGCAAAAACGCTTGATGAACTCGTTCAAGCAGATCTTATCCTGGAGAAAGAATTGGGTCTAACCTCATTATTTAGCTTCTCAATCATGAACGATGCAAAGAACAGCAGTGAAAATGCTTTGTATTACTCTGGATTAACTTCTGTTCTGGATAAGAACAGCTTTGTAACAGAAGACGCGAAAGCGAAAAAAGCCTATGTTCAATATATGACTAAACTTCTTGTGGCATCTGGCGCGGAAAAGTCTGCTGCAAATGCACTTGCCGAAAAAATATATGATATGGAGAAAAGCTTAGCTTCCGTATCACTTGAGCCTCATGAACAAAGCGACGTCAATAAATACTATAATCCGTATACAATCGAACAATTCGATGACATGTTCAAAACAGTAGATATGAAACAAGTCTTGAAATCGATGAAAATCGACAGTGCTGATAAAGTGATCGTAACCGATGTGAAGCTGGCGCAAAAAGGCACGGATTTCTTGACTGAGACTAATCTTAACGTACTTAAAGCTTACGCCAAAGTGCAATTGATTATAGCAACAAGCGGTTCGTTGTCAGATGAATTCAGAGATGCTGCTATTGAGTTTGACGCAACGTTATTCGGCGTTACAGGTGAGAAAACAGCTAAAGAAATCGCTGTAGCCAAGACAACTGGCACAATGGGCGGATATTTGGAGCAAATGTTTGCCGAGAAACACTTTTCACCAGAAGCTAAAAAAGATGTTGAGCAAATGGTAGAGAAGTTAATTGCTACGTATGAGGAAAGAATTAAATCTCTTGATTGGATGTCAGAGACAACAAAAGCTAAAGCAATTAAAAAGCTGGAGACGATGATTGTTAAGATCGGTTACCCAGATAAATGGGATACGACGTTAGATAAAGTAGCTATCAAGACATATGACGAAGGCGGTTCACTGCTCTCTAATACTGTCACAGTAAACAAAGCATACATTGATGACATGAAAGCCAAGCTAGGAAAACCAGTGGACCGAACAAAATGGGGCACGAGCGTATATACTGTAAACGCCTTCTACAATCCTTTTAATAATGAAATTACATTCCCTGCTGGTATTCTCCAAGCGCCTTTCTATGATATTAACGCTAAACCTGAAGCAAACTATGGTGCCATTGGCATGGTCATTGGCCATGAGATCAGCCATGCATTTGATAACAACGGATCTGCATACGACGAAAACGGAAATGCAAATAACTGGTGGACAGAAGAGGACTTTAAGAAATTCAAAGAGAAAAACCAGAAACTGATTGAGTTCTATAATGGAATTGAGATTATTCCCGGTGTTTTGAGCGACGGTCAGCTTACACTAAGTGAAAATGTCGCTGATTTAGGTGGAATGGCAGCTTCATTGCAAGTTGTATCCCAAATGAGTAGTCCGGATTATAAAGCGTATTTCGAAAGCAATGCAGAAGTATGGAAATTCACAACTACAAAAGAATTTGCAGCAATGCTGAGCAAAAATGATGTACATTCAGCCAATAAAATCCGGGTAAACCGCACGATTGTGAACTTCCAACAATTCTATGATACCTATGGAATTAAGCCTGGAGATGGCATGTATATAGCTCCGGAAGAGCGAGTTTCCATCTGGTAAAAATCCGAACAGATAGAGCTAATTCCGATAGCTCTTACAACAGTGTATAAACGCAAAGGGATTGTCTAAGACATTCTTTTTAGAGTAGATACACACCGAAATAAAAACCCCAAGAATGGTGATTTCACAGCATTCTTGGGGTTTGCTTTTTAAAGAGCACACTTAATTATTTAGAGAATTTTTTAGTTTTTTTTATGTAGATATCTTGTGTAATAGATTTTAAAACTCTCTTTTTCACTTGTTTATTTCATATAATTTTTTACTAGCTCATAACATCTTTCTTTCGTATATTGAGCTTCAATTTTATACTTTGTAATTTCTTTCATTTCATCTTCAGCATACTTTGAAGCCGCATTTTTGGCAGAACTCTCTTTGTCTTTAATCCACTCTATTTGTACTTCTTTTAAACTCTGCATGTCACCACTAGAAAGTTGCTGTTTTAACAAAGCATAGATTTCGTTTAAGATATTATCCCATCTATTATATGTTTCTTTTTCTGCTTTTAAAATTTCTGTATTATCTTTATTAGTATACAAATGCTCCAGATCTGCTAAACCAGCATCAATCGAATCTAGCTTCTGTATGTACTCATCTTTTTGACTTCCATTTGTAACTTTTTCTTGTTCTTCTTCAAAGGTAGGTTGATTTGTATCTTCTGGAAATTCAAAGTAAGCATATCGGGCATCTGAAGTAATACTATTTGATTGAACATCTTGACCTTTTGAGTTTTTGGCAACAGCATAAATCTTTATAATATCGTTAGCTGAAAGAGGGTACATTTCCCCTATTTCTGAAACAGTCAATTTAGTGGATTTCCCATTTACATAAACGATTGCATCTTCTATGTCAGAATCTAATTCTAAAGATGTCATATCCCAATCAATATCAATTTTTAGCTTATTAGATCCATTTCCTCGGATTGTCAGTTCGCCGCTATTCTCCAAGTTAGCCCACTGGCCATCATACGTATAACTCCAGGCATAAACACCAGGCAAATACTGCCCCAATAATTGTGTGCCTTCGTTATCCGTTTTAACTTTATGATTATTAATCATAATTTCTATATCCTTTAATGGCGCTTCAGTGTAGACTTCTATCGGCACCAATTTGAATTCTACCTTTTTAAAGAGCCCAAACAAGACATCCTTTTGTAGAACCGTTATCAAATCTGTACCATGACTATCACTAATGGGATCTGCAAATTCACCATTTTCTAAAGAATTTACTTCCTCTATTAAATTATCACGAATTGCGCTCCACCCATTTTCCTTTACATACAAAGAAAAACTTTCAGCATCATAAATCAAATCTTTAGGAATTTGGAATTCTTCTAAAAACGCTTGATAATCTTCTTGTTTCAATGCGGAATCCATCGCTTCAATCTGCTTCATCGGATCTAACATTTTTGTAATAGCAATATTTGCGATTACAACTAATCCGATTATTACTGCAATACCTATGATTGTAAACTTACTCTTCCTCGACATAGGTTTCTTCTTTCCATTTTGTTTAGAATACTGAGGTCCTACAGAATTATTCGATTCAGATTTTGTTTCCCTTACCGAATTAATAGGTTTACCACAGTTCTCACAGAAATTAGTTTCTTCTGCATTTTGATAACCACAGTGAACACAAAAATCCATTTTTTATTCCCCCTTACATATACATCAGCATATTATACATTTTTTTGAAAAAGGGTACTAGTTTTACTTAAAAAACAGTAACTACCACCCAAATCAAAAGAATAAATACACAAAAAGGAGGCCAACACACAGCGTTACTCTATGTTAGCCCCCCTTACATTTCAAAAATAAAATGTTTAACTCTCAAACTGAGGTAACTTTCACTTACTTATGATACTGTTCTCCGTAACTGTTCTAACTAAGTGCGTTTTTTTATTCTTGAATTGAGTCACCAATCAGTCCAAAAACTGAATCCGAAGTTACACCATTCTCTCATTGAAGAACTTTCTGCCATCTTATATATTAGCAAACGATGAAACATTTTCCAAAATCTATATATACGTAGCACAAGAAAATAAAAACAGCCCAACTAATCTCTTAGCTAGGCTGTCATCTAAGTGCGGTTTTAACTAGTAACCTACTTTACACGGAAACGGTCAACACTCTGTTTCAATTCATCCGCCAGCCCATAAAGCATAGCTGCAAAACTGGCTACCTCTTGCATGGCTGCAAGTTGTTCTTCTGATGAAGCGGCGATGTGAGCGGCGTCGGCTGAAGATGAATCTGCGATACCCTCCAGCACTGTTAGTGAAGCCGCAACTAGCTCACTTCCTGATGACAGTTGTTCCGAAGCAGCAGATACTTCGTCAATCTGATCGGACACTTTCTGAATCGACTCCACGATCGAACTAAATGTTTGCCCTGCCTTATTCGCAATGTGTGTACCTGCCTGGGCTTCTGTCATTGATTTATCCAAAGAAACCACTGTTTTACTCGTTTGATCGCTGATGCCTTGGAGTATGTCAGTTATTTTCTCCGAAGAGATTTTGGACCGTTCAGCGAGTATACGAATTTCTTGAGCCACAACGGCAAAACCTTTACCATGCTCGCCTGCTCGCGATGCCTCAATCGATGCGTTAAGTGCAAGCAAATTGGTCTGATTAGCAATGCTACCTATTAATGTAACCATTTCACTAACTTGATCGCTTAATTTCTTCAGTCCATGGATTGCTTCGACTGATGTTTTCAAGTTTTGTTCAATTGTGCTCATTTGAGCAACTGTTGTATCTATATCCTTCATTCCTGCATTTGCGCTATCTGCTGTAACCGAAGCCAATTCTGAGACGACGGATGATGCATCTACGATTCTATGAATACCCATTCCCATTTCCTTCATTGATTGTTGACACTCATTAGTATGACGAAGTTGTTCATCGAGCCCAACAGCAATGTTTTGAATGGCACTTGTGATTTCTTGTGTAGCTGCTTCGGTCTGGGCAGCGCTTTCTTGTAATTGAGAAGAAGATACAGCAACTTCATTCGAAGAATTTTGTATGTTATGGGTCAATACCCGAAGTCCGCTAATCATCTGATTAAATGAACTTGCAGCCTTACCAATCTCATTATGGTTCAGTACAGGAATTTCAACGGTTAAATCACCTTTCGAAGCATGTTCAGACACTTCTGCTAAACGTGCAAGCGGGCGCAACATTCTACGAAGAATGAATACAACCAACCCGATTAACATAAGTACAAAAAAAATACCAACCGTGATATTCGTCCATAGAATCCGTTGAAGTTCCTTTTTAACAATCCCGTAATCGAAATCGACACCGAACAACGCAACTGGTTTCCCGCTTCCATCATTAATCGGCGCTAAATACGAGATGAAAGTTCCACCTTCATCAGTGTAAACATCCGTTAATGTGCTTCCGTTTCTCATTGCATCTTCGTAACTTTTAAGAAATTCCGAATCTATTTCATATAACGTACCTAACTCTTCAGCATATTCAACTGGATCCCGACCATATTCTGAGTTATATAAGTATTCTTTGCCATCCTTCTTGATAATGTCCGGTGTTAATAAATAGACATCCACTACCATATGATTGGAGTTCATAGAATTCAAAATATTGGGGAGTTCCTCGAATGGTTTTCCCTCCAATGGTTGATGCTCAAGAATTGTCTTCGTTGCTTCGGCAACAAGAGGTTCATTTTGTTGAGTTATGGATGTGAATACTTTTCCATATTCATCAAATTGGCGAAAGTACGCCCCACGTTGATCGCGTATGGACAGGGAAATCATTAATCCGATAACGATAATTATGAGGGCGGAGAGAAATAACGAGCTCGTAAATACTAAACTTCTAGATTTTTCTTTTTTAGAGCGCTTAGTTGTCCTCCTGGTATTTAATATTTTTTTTCTTCCAATCAAGGGAAAACCCATTTTCATTACACCTTCTATTTTAGCTTTTATCTATAATAATACACATAATTGCAATTAGATCCCTGCTTCACGCAAATATTGTAATCCTTTTTATTGTGATGGAGGGCTTAATATTCATAGTAATACACTGTTTCAAATCAACCAGTTATACATAAGTTATACATAAATTATACAATTATAAAATATGTGGAGCAAAGTTTATTTTAGTTCTCCCTTTATCCCTCGTATGTTCATCAAAGTTAGCAGCAAAGGTATTGAGCTATATTAGAAAAGAATCTAAATTTTCTTTACTTGAATTTTCGCTGTCAGGAAAGAGCCAGGGTTTTCTATAACAATTTCAGTCGGATAAAATTTAATAATAATTGAGGATGTATTTTCATAATCTCTATATGTCATAGCATTATACATAGCACAAGAAAATAAAAACAGCCCAACTAATCTCTTAGCTAGGCTGTCATCTCACAGCTATATCATCTTTAGTAACAATTAATCGTCAGTAAAGTAGATAACCTCACTTACTTATGATACGGTTCACCCTTCATAATTCTAAAACTCCTATAAACTTGCTCCACCAAAACAAGTTTCATTAGCTGATGTGGTAATGTCATCTTTCCGAAGGATTGTTGCTCATCAGCTCGTTTCAACACATCATCATGTAATCCAAGGGAACCACCGATGACGAACGCAATTTTACTTTTGCCGTAGGTCATTAGAGATTCAAGATCTGCCGCCATTTGTTCTGAGGTTTTCATTTTGCCGTTAATGGCTAAGGCGATAACGTATGTATCTGGGCCGATTTTAGATAGAATACGTTCACCCTCCTTTTTCTTGACGATTTCCATTTCTGCTTCGCTTAGCTGTTCGGGTGCTTTTTCATCTGGTACTTCGATTATATCCATTTTTGCGTAGCCACCGAGACGTTTTACGTATTCATCTATGCCCATTTTTAAGTACTTTTCTTTTAGTTTTCCGACTGATACAATCGTTATATTCACACGTTATCCACCTTTACATTTCATTTACAAACAAATTATCCACAAAAGTTATCAACATATCCACAAGCCATTCCTATATCTTGTGTAAAGTTATTTACTTGATACAAGATATTCTGCTGGTTGTTCACAGTAGCTACATTTTGTGGATAACTTTTTATCCTCTTCGATTTTATCCATAATCGGGAACTCTTTTTGCTCTGCCACAAACATGTCTAAAGCGTGTTCTATATGGTTTTCACAGCTGTATTTTTCCATTTTTACACCTCTTCTTATTTTCCGAAATTTCCACAAACTTATTCACAATTCGGTCTATGTTATCCACAATCTATTGTAACAAAGGACAGGCAAGTATGGAAGAATAGGCTTCATACCGCCACTCGCTATGTTAATGTTATTATTCACAATTTTCTAGTTATCCACAATATTTTCTAAATCATTCTTAATACTTCAACAAAAAATCAGTGGAGATCATATAATCCCCACTGATTTTTAATTTACAATGAATCGCCATTAGTTAATGTTAATGATAGATCCACTAATTTACCTTGGCGGTATACTTTCATCGTTAATGTATCACCAATTTTTTTGTCATTATATAAATGTTTGCGTAAATCGATTCCTGTTTCAATTTTTTTGCCATCCATTTCAACAATTATATCGTATTGTTTAACGCCTGCTTTTGAAGCTGGAGAGTTCGGCACAACATCTTTAATTACAACACCTGTTGTTAAATCATTTGGCAATTTTAATGTTTGTTGTTGGATGTATGACGGAACATCCGTTAAGTCTACTAAAGAAACACCCATTGTTGGACGTTTCATTTCACCATTTTTCTCTAACTCCTCGATAATTGGAATTGCTGAATTAATCGGAATGGAGAAGCCTAAACCTTCAACAGAGGATTCCGAAATTTTCATGGAGTTAATGCCGACTAATTCACCAGCAAGGTTAACAAGTGCACCACCACTATTACCAGGATTGATAGCTGCGTCTGTTTGTAATACTTCTTGCTGCCAATCTACTGAACCATCATTGTTCATGTCAACTGGTACAGAACGATCCTTACCAGAAACAACACCTGTAGTAACAGAGCCATAGAATTCTAAGCCAAGTGGGTTACCAATCGCAATTACTGTCTCACCTTGCTTTAACACATCTGAGTTACCAAATGTCGCTACTGTCTTAACATCTTTAGAGCTGATTGAAATAACCGCTAAGTCTGTCCAAACATCGTAACCAACTAATTGTGCCTCTTCTTTCGTTCCATCTGGCATTGTTACTTCTAACTGTTTTGCACCTTCAATAACATGGTTATTTGTCACGATAAAAGCTCTATCACCTTGAACTTTGTAAATAACACCTGAACCGCTTCCTGCAGGCTGATCTATTGCAGGTTGCGGACTCCAGAATCCGCCACTTGATACTTCTTGAATATTTGTGATTCCTACAACAGCATCTGAAGCCTTATCTACTGCTTTCGTAACATCAGTAGTCACTTCTGTTGCAACTTGATTAATGGTTGTTTCATTTTTACCTGTGCTGCTTGTCGTTGTACCTGGCATTTGATTGACAAGACCAGGCATCATGAGCCAAACGAGTAAAGCGCCTATGATGACACCGATAAGACCAGTAAATAAATAACCACCCTTACCTCCGCCACCGCCTTTCTTTTTATGACGCTTCTCTTGCGTTTCTCGCTCCTCTTGTTCGAGTCGCTCCTGAAGAGGTGATTTCTGTATATCATCATTTTTTAGAAAATCATTGTTTTTATCATCATCTTGAAAATAGCTCATTCTCCTCGTCCTTCCTCTTATTAGTATTTGTTAGTTGTTACCTTAATATTACGATTCAAACATTAAAATCAGATGAAAAATAAATAAAATGGACATAAAAATGGCTGTTCAATGCATTTTCTATAAAATGTGATTGAACAGCCTCATTAAAGCTTCATTTTTTTATTGTATAATTCGATATGATTAACTCACATTAAGCCAAAAGCAAATGTAGCTAACGTTACATAAAACATTTCTAACTGCCGTTTCACTTACGTTATATAAAACATTTGCTGAAAAAAGTTACACAGTAACTAATTTTGTCGGCTCTTCTGCATCTGTATCAAATAAGTTTAAATACTCTCCGGCAATAATGCCGCAGGATTGCAAAGTTTGTGTGACACTCATGCGCGCAAGCTCTTTCATATTATTATCTTTACTTAAATGTGATAAATAAATATTTGTCGGTTTTTCAAATACTACTTCACTCATTGCTATAGCTGCATCCTCATTTGAAACGTGCCCTACATCACTTAAAATACGACGTTTGATAGACCATGGATAGCGCCCCATTTGCAGCATATTTACATCGTGGTTACTTTCAAATACAAAGGAATCAGCACCTCGAATGATACCCTTCATACGGTCGCTAACATAACCTGTATCCGTAATAACAACAAGCTTACGCCCGTTTTCATGAAAACTATAGAACATTGGATCTGCTGCATCATGTGATACAGCAAAGGATTCAACAGCTAATGAACCAAAATGCTTTACAGTATCCATTTCAAATTCAAAACGTTGCTCTAAAGGTATATCACCAACTAGCCCGTCCATTGCTTGCCATGTTTTGTTGTTTGCATAAATAGGTACATTATATTTTCGTGCCAATACACCTATTCCTTTAATATGATCACTATGCTCATGTGTAACGAAAATGCCACTTAGTTGTTTCATATTACGGTCGATTTTTGTAAATAGTTGCTCCATCTTTTTGCCACTTAGACCAGCATCGACAATAAATGCATGATCTTCATTTTCTACATAAATCGAATTTCCTGTACTGCCACTTGCTAAAACACTAAATCGCATCATTCAACTCCCCAGTCTTCCTCTTCACCTTGTTGCTTATCTCCTTGAATTTCGATAATTTTTCCATCAATAGCATCAACGAAGTACTCTTCTTTTTCTCCGTCCGATAATTTCACTTGTACTTCCCATGTTGGTATCAACACTTGCGTTTTATCTAATTTACTAAATGTCGAGTAACCTAACTTTACTTGCGAAATACTTGAGTCTGGCTTTAATAGCGTTTTATTATAAAGTGTTTGGAAAATTTGAAGTGGTGGAATAACAGTTTCCTGTTGATCCATCTCTTGGAAATTGTCGATCATTGTCTGCTCATACTCTACCACTTCGTCATCCATATTCCAGTGTACTTTTAATACGGCACTATCATTGTAATAGAACATTCGATTATTTTTCTTCTGGAAGAAGACTGCGACCCGTTCCTCACGGTCTACCTCCCATAATGCATAAGAATCTCCATCTTTAACGTTTGTGTGGACAAAATCGATAAAACTGGCATCATCATTAATATTTCGTAATTTCACAGGGTTGATAAAAATAGCACTTATTTGTGTATGTTTGTCATCCATGAAACTCACTCTCTGATTATTATCAGGAGCAGTATTTTTAAAAACATGCACTTCGCCTGTAAGATAAGAAGCAAACTCGTTACCATTAGGCAGTGGTCCATACGTAATATTATCATCTTTCAAACGGGCTTCTATTGTTTTTTCACCTAGTATTTCTACGCTCTGTGCTTCATTATAACGCTCTAAATACAACCAATATAAGAAGATATTTAAGATTAAAAAAACGAATATAAAAATAGATTTTGTTCTATTCCAATCCATTTTTGACACCCCCTACTACTTCAGGCGTCAGTCTCGTGGATACACCATTACGAATGACAAACCAGCACGGCTCTAATGTCACAATTGTACTTTGATCATAAGTCAAATAGAACCCCACAACAATATCATCTATATCTGATAAAGCAATGTTATTTAGCTTTTTAATTTTTTCAACGACTTCCGTTCCTGACGGGAGTTCTTTCATCTCTCTTTCGGGTGAAATCTCTTTCTCAAAAGAAAAGTATGGACGTTTGTAGACGAAAATACGATTATCTCCCCAAACGGTTGAAATTCTATTTATAGCCTGATCACTATAAATCGGTAATCCATGTATATATAACTGATAATCTAATTGGTTATTGCTTGTACTTGTTGATACTAAGCGATAATCATCTGTAAAGCCTCCGTGTTCATTGATAAATTCAAAACTATCTTTCAAGAGCTTGGAAGGCTCTATTCTTAAACTACTTTCTGCAGCTGGATTTGCATAGGTCAATGATTTCAATTTTGAATCAAGCACCATCTTTGACATTCCATCTTGATATCTTTCAGTAGTTGCACTTTCATCAGTGCGCCGGACATTTTTTAGATTTGTAAATAATACATCTTTAAATAATTCAGGTTTCTCTTCAATAAAATACGTATACTTTGCTGATTCAACTTTATCATTTGCAATATATAGTGAGGTAAAGCCCTCTCGCTCCACCTCTGTAAAAGTGCCATATGTTTTCGCTGGCTCAATAATATTTCGTACAAACTGATTAGCATTTTCTAAACTTACATGCGAACGCATCAATAATTCATTATTGCCACTAATGAAAAACACCTGTAACTCTTTGTTACTATAAGTACTCCAATCTATAATCATACGATTAAAGGTTGTTTCAGGTAGCTCCTTATCAGCAAATTGAAAAATTGTATTAAAGGCAGAGTAAGGAATCTCACCAGTAAAAAAGACAGTCATACAATTATTAGTACGAATCATCTCGTTTACAGAGCCGGCCGTAAGATTATTGTTTACAGGCATTAAATCTAGAACATTCCATCCTTCAAATGTTTTCATAATATCTTCCATGACGCCATTAGAAACCGTTCCGGTAAATTCCTTATCAAAACGATAAATAGCTTTATATGGACGAATGACATCTGCCACTTTTTTTTGTGGTCCAATCAGGATTTCTTTGCCCTCGGTCTTTTCAATATATTTATAATCTGGCGTGTATGTCCAAATCATAAAAGTTAAAGCTACACTTAGCACAACGAGTAGAAATAATACAACTGATTTAACTGGTTCTATATATTTCATTCCCACTCACCTGCCTCGTCAAAGTCATCTAAATTAAGTGGTAATGTGAAGAACACTGTTGTTCCATGTCCTTCCTCACTTTCAGCCCATATTTTACCGTCATGAGCTTCAATCATTTCTCTGGCAATAGCTAGCCCTAGACCAGTGCCTCCCATAGAACGAGCTCGAGCTCGATCTACTCGATAGAAACGGTCAAAAATACGTCCCACATTTTCCTTAGGAATTCCCATACCATCATCAGAAATCATAACCTTCAGCATATCTCCTTGCACTGTAAAGCCAAAGCGGATATTACCTCCATCTGGTGAATACTTAATAGCATTGGAAATGATATTATCGATAACCTGTGTCACCTTATCTGTATCAATCTCTACATAATAAGATGCCTCTGGTAATAAACGTTCAAATCTCACTTTGTCTGACTTAGACATTTCAAAACGATCGATAATACGGTTAAAGAATGAATTGAATAGAACAATGTCTTTATTCAACTCATAATCTGAACTATCCATTCGCGATAACTGCAATAAGTCATTAACTAAACGGATCATACGCTCTGTCTCCGTTTGTGTGACATTCAAAAATGTTGGAGCAATATTTTCATCTTTCCATGCACCATCAGCTAACGCCTCTAAATAACTACGCATCGTCGTTAATGGTGTCCGTAATTCGTGTGACACATTCGATACAAATTCTCTACGATCCATCTCTATTTTTTCTTGCTCCGTAATATCATGCAGTACGGTAATAAGCCCATTAATAAAGCCTGTTTCTTTTTGAATAACCGAGAAATTTGCACGTAAAATATACGGCGCGTCTGCTGTACTGAAATTTAGATTCACCGCATCATTCATATGAATTAAATCCTCAAAACTATACTCTTGGTCAATACCTAAAACAGATGCAATCGGACGACCTAATGTAATATCTCTTGAAATATGCAGCAGTTCTAGTGCAGGATCATTAATAAGAATGATACGCCCTTTTCGATCTGTAGCAATAACACCATCCGTCATATTACTAAGAACCGAATCGAGCTTTCGCCGCTCTGCCTCTGTAGTAGATTGCGCCTCCTGCAAGCGATTCGTTAAATGATTGAAGGTGATTGCAAGCTGTCCTATCTCATCTGTACCATAAACCCGCACTTTTCGAGAATAGTTACCCTTAGCCATAGCCTGTGCCTGCTTACGCATATCTGAAATTGGCTGTGTAATTGTTCGTGCCACTAAAATTCCTAAAAAGATAGTAATCACCAAGGACACAGCCGTACCCCCAAGGAAAATACCGTTAATGTTATTCACTTGTTCAAAAACAGATTCAATATTAGCTTCAATGTAGAGTACCCCTATGATTTCATCATCAGGACCTGCACCCTCTCGAATTGGTGAAGCTAATACCCACACTCGATTTCTTGTTTTATTATCAAGTTTAATGTTTTCAAATAAAGTTTCTGCAGAGATTGCACGCCGTACGAGATCATTATTCGAACGCTGTCCAATCAAACTTTGATTGTCCACCTCAGATGTGGCGCGAATACGTTGTCTATTGTCAATGACACGGATCTCTAAAATATCGCCATTAGAAACTTCCCTCAATCCTGTTGAAAACTCCATAACTATCGTTTTCAGGCTATCTTCAAGAGATGGCATACTACTTTCATCGCGTTCTTTTAACATTTCTTCACGAATGCTATATTCCATCAAATCGACACGTTGAAAAATGGAGTCTCGGAAGTTTCTTTTTAAATTTTGCTCTAATTCTTGCGAAAAATAGATTCCTATTATTTGCAATGCAAGTAAGATGAGCAAAATGTAAATTAGTACTAGCTTGACATGAATTGATTTAAAGAAGCTTACTTTCTGCATTCCTTTTTACTCCTGTTCAGGATTTCGTAAATAATAACCTACACCACGGCGTGTAACGATCCAAGCAGGATGACTAGGATTGTCCTCTATTTTTTCTCGTAGACGACGAATAGTTACATCAACTGTTCGTACATCGCCGAAATAGTCATACCCCCACACAGTTTGCAGTAAATGTTCACGCGTCATTACTTGACCGATATGTTTACCTAAATAATGTAATAACTCAAACTCCCTATGCGTTAGTTCAATTGCTTCATCACGTTTCAATACTAAGTAAGCGTCTGGCTGAATAACAAGAGAGCCAACTACAATTTCATTGGATTCTTCCTCGACCTCTTCAGCAGTAGGGGCTACTACCTGTAAGCGACGCATATTTGCCTTTACACGCGCAATCAGCTCTCGTGTACTAAATGGCTTCGTCACATAATCATCTGCGCCCATTTCTAATCCTAATACTTTATCGATCTCAGAGCCTTTTGCCGTTAGCATGATGATTGGAAAATCATATTTTTTTCGTATTTCTCTACAAACTTCCATTCCATCACGCTTAGGTAACATTATATCTAAAAGCATTAAATCCGGTTGCTCTTCCTCAACCTTCTCTAGGGCTTCATCTCCATCATAAGCACAAATAACTTTGTACCCTTCTTTTATTAAATTAAACTGTAAAATATCTGCGATTGGTTTTTCATCGTCAACAACTAAAATGGTTTTGTCCATATATTTCTCTCCCTTTCGCTTTTTATCTATTCTTAAACAATGAGTATTTTATCTATTATGATTTAGCTTTGTAGTTAGGCCTGCAGTTGTCTTTTGTGCGAAAGCGAAGCGCAGCAACAACATGAGGGCCGACACGATGCAGGTCAGTTAGCCGTTATCGCATGGAATCGATGATTTTAGGCGAATATCCTATAAGCACTCCTTGGCGTTTTCATAGGACGTGAAGTTTTTAGCCTAAGTTCCTCTATTTCTGCGGACACCCGTTGAAAAATAACTTCACCCCGTATTCAACTCACCACCTATAAAGGTGGGGTATTTTACTGAAAGAAGTTAAAGTAACTACTCTTAACTCTACCATGCTTTTTGCTTCTATGCATTATTCTAAATCCTAAGACTTTATACGATATTGTATCTAACTATATTTCGACAAATATTTCTCGGGAAATAACATAGATTTAAATACAACGTATACAAAAAGACAGCCCTATTTTGGACTGTCTTCTATTCGAACTGATTAACGCCCTACATATGTTAATGGATTTTCTAACGAACCATTTTTTTCAACTTCAAAGTGTAGATGTGTACCTGTTGAATTTCCAGTAGAGCCCATAATACCTATAACAGAACCTTTTTCTACCACTTGCCCTACTTTTACTTCAATCGAAGAAAGGTGTCCGTAAAGCGTTGTATAACCATTATGATGATCAATTACGATACGATTACCGTAGCTGCCTGAGACACCAGCAGCGACAACAACACCATTATCTGAAGCTAAAATATTATAATTATTAGGACGAGCGATATCAATACCACGATGGAGCTCCCCCCAACGTTGGCCCATCTTACTTGAAATATAACCACCCACTGTTGGCCATGTAAATTCACCCGTACCACGGGAAGAAATCACTTTCGTACCAACTACTTCAATTTCATCAACTGGTTGTTGTATAATATTTTCTTTTAATGCAACTTTGGATATACGAGTTCCGTTTTCAGACGTTAATAAATAAGATGTTTCTTTACTTCCATTAACACCTTGTTGTTTTATCACTTTCTCACCTTTATACATCGTCGGATCTTCTTCAACTATTTTCTTAAACGGAATAATATCAGTAACTTTCTTCTCCTGTTTTACTTCAAGTGTTACAAATGGTTTAGCGACTGTTACGTTTAATGCTTGTCCAATCTGTAAAACTGTATCCACAGTGATACCAGGATTTAAAGCTACTAGCTCAGTTGTTGTTAATCCATGTTTTTGGGCAACCGATCCTAAAACATCACCTGATTGAACTTTATATGTTTCTTGTTCAAGAGAGCCTGTCATTAAGTATTTCACGGCTTCCGTAGGCGTTACAATAGCATTGGGTGCTACTTTTTGTATTGCACCTGAAACTTCCTGTTTAAAAGAAACGTCTACAAGGCGCGCTTCACCAGTCTGTAATGGTGGAATATTCGTTGATTGTTGGTTAACATATAAACTATTTAGCTCTTGCTGTGAAACATATTGTAGTTTTAGCATACGAATAGTATCTTCATAGTCTTTTGCATCTTTTAAAGAAACTACAGGCTCACCATCTACAGATAATGTAAATGATGGAGCTTGAACTACTAAAGATTGCTCCAATTTCTCCAAAATTTCCACATCTTTAGTTTGATTACTAAATACTTTCTCTGGGATTATTTTGACAGAAGAACTAGCATCGATCGATACCTCTTTGTATTGTTGACTTGCTCCTTTTTCCTTGGACGCAATAATTTCTTCAACAGCTTTCTCATTTGAGACCGCACCTATATATTTATTTCCCACGTAAACGTGATAAATTTTATTCAAATCTTCATTATGATTTTCTTTTGCAAAACCTACATCAAACGTTAAACTTGTCATTAACACTGTAATAATGGATATCTTTTTAATTGAAGAAAAATTTTTTTCTTTTCTTGACCAAGACGAACTCATCAGTAAAGCTCCTTCCAACTTTAACCTTTAGCAGGATTAATTACCCACAAGGATTTTTTGCACCAATATACTGTACCATAAAGAAAATACGGTTAGATTATTTTCATCTTTTTGTAATGTAAATGTATTATTTCTCTACTACTTGTTACAAAATTACTATTTTTGTAGCAATAAATAAAAATAATTGTAAGCGCGGATATTCTCTTCAGTCGTGTCTTTTCAAAGGAGATCTGATGTAGATTTCACTCAATACGTTTCGCTTTCGGTGTACAAAAGACATTTACTGAATTCTTTCTGTAAATTTGGAGCGTTTGAGAAAAATGTAGTATTGTATTTATTTTTAGTATGATTTAAGACTTACCACTTTTTAGTTTTTTAATATTCCGATAAAATAGAAAAGAGATATACTAGTTGATTGGAGCGATTAATTTGAATGATTCACAAACCTCTGGAATAACCACTAAAGTAAGAAAGCCCCAAAACAAAAATACTGTTCGTAAACTTATAATGAGGACCATTATGGTGTCATTAGGTGCAGTCATTATGGCACTAGGGCTGGAGCTATTTTTAGTACCAAACAACATTATGGATGGTGGAATCGTAGGCGTATCCATTATCACTTCGCATTTATTAAATTTACCTCTTGGTATTTTTATCTTCATTTTAAACTTACCTTTTATCTTTTTAGGCTATAAACAGATTGGTAAAACTTTTGCACTTTCATCAGGACTCGGAATTACAGTACTCTCATTAGCAACACTTTTCTTACATAATATAAAACCATTTACTCAAGACACACTATTGGCCACAGTTTTTGGAGGCATGATTTTAGGTATTGGTGTCGGAATCGTCATTCGTTATGGTGGCTCTTTAGATGGGACAGAAATTTTAGCTATTTTATTTAATAGTAAAACGCCGTTTTCCGTTGGTGAAATTATTATGTTCTGCAATGTACTCATCTTTACGGTAGCAGGATTTGTGTTCACATGGGAACAAGCCATGTACTCTATCCTGGCATACTATATTGCCTATAAAATGATTGACATCGTCATTCAAGGGATGGAGGAATCAAAATCTGTTTATATCATTAGTGACGAAATTGATGAAATCGGACAGACCATTATGGACCGACTTGGTCGAGGTGTAACTTTCCTTCATGGTGAAGGGGCTTATACGGGTAACGATAAAAAAGTTATTTTTACCGTCATTACTCGATTAGAAGAATCGAAACTTAAATCAATCGTTGCTGAAATTGATGATCATGCATTCCTAGCAATTGGTAATATTGCAGAGGTTAGAGGTGGTCGCTTCAAGAAAAGAGATATTCACTAATGACAAAAGGGGCGTACCGTATATGGCACGTCCCTTTTAATGTTGTTGAAATACATCTATGAAAGTAAATATTATGGCTACTTACCATAATCTAATTGAATAGGCTTATTACAGTGACGCTATTTTACATTTTGTGTAGCTACCTTTGCAGAAAGAATCTATTGCTTCTGCTTCGCTTTCACACAAAAGTCATCTATTACTACCGCTATATTTTCACATATTATAACTATAAATTTAGAGTAATATGCCAGAAAATATACACTAAGTGAAGTGGTTGATTGGAGTGGAGACTGAGCGACTCCTTGGGGATCAGCGTCACAGATGAGACCCTGGAGCGAGCAGCGCGAGTGAAGCGGGTAGAGGAACGAAGGCTAAAAGCATCACGTCCTGTGATAACGCCTTCGTGACCAACATCCTGTTGCCCCGACGCCCCCAGGAAAGCGCTCAGCCGGAACGGAAATCAACCCCTCATTTTGCCGAAGAGTCTTACTTAATTTTAAATGCATAAAATATCATGGACAATAATTGCGTCTCGCCCGAAAATTCAAAGTAAGGAAAGAGGTATAAAAAAGGACGTACCGCATATGGTACGTCCTTTTTTGATTTATAATTATTTTGCTTCCCAAACGTCCACTAATACGTTCGTTTGTTCACGTGCAGGACCAACAGAGAAAGTAGCGATTTCAATACCAGTTAATTCACTTACACGTTCTACATAGCGTCGTGCATTCTCAGGTAGCTCTTCTAATGTTTTGCAGCCTGTAACATCTTCTGCCCAGCCAGGAAGCTCTTCATAAATTGGTTCACATTGTTCAATAATATGAAGGTTTGCTGGATACTCAGTAATTGTTTCATCTTTATATTTATACGCAGTACAAATTTTCACTGTTTCTAAGCCAGATAAAACATCAATTGAATTAAGCGCAAGATGCGTAATACCACTTACTCGGCGTGAATGGCGCACAACTACTGTATCAAACCAGCCTACACGACGTGGACGACCAGTTGTTGTACCGTACTCACGGCCAACTTCACGAATTTGTTGACCTACTTCATCAAATAATTCAGTAGGGAACGGTCCATCACCAACACGAGATGTATAGGCTTTAGATACACCAATAACACTTGTAACTCGTGATGGGCCAACACCAGCACCAATCGCTACTCCGCCGGCAACAGGATTTGAAGATGTTACATATGGATACGTACCTTGATCGACATCAAGTAAAATGCCTTGTGCTCCTTCAAATAACACTTTGCCGCCTTCATCTAGTACATCATTTAAGATTTTAGACGTGTCTGTTACATATTTTGCGATTTCTTGTCCATAGCTGTAATATTCTTCGAAAATTTCTTCGAATGTTACACCTTCAACTTCGTAAAATTTCTCAAACAACTTATTCTTAATTACTAAATTTTGACGTAGTTTTTCTTCAAATACATCCTTGTCTAGTAAATCAGCCATACGGATACCGATACGTGCTACTTTATCCTGATAACATGGCCCAATACCTTTACAAGTTGTACCAATTTTATTATCGCCACGGCTTTCCTCATCAGCGATATCTTGCTTTATATGATATGGCAAAATAACATGCGCACGGTTAGAAATTCGTAAATTATCTGTATTAATGCCACGCTCTTGTAAGCCTCTAAGCTCAGTCACTAATGACTTTGGATTTACAACCAAACCATTTCCGATTACTGAAGCTTTATCTTTATAGAAAATACCTGATGGGATTAAGTGTAACTTATACGTTTCACCATCAAATTTAATTGTATGTCCTGCGTTATCACCACCTGCAAAACGAGCGATTGCATCGGCTTTTTGTGAAAGGAAATCTGTAATTTTACCTTTTCCTTCGTCTCCCCACTGTGTTCCTACAACTACAACTGATGTCATAGTCAGCACCTCCGTTAGATACAATTTGTATCTCAATTTTTAAGCCGTTAATTATTGTAACAATGATAGAAACGCCTAGTCAACAAAAATACTTAAAAACACGAACGTAAAATCAAAAAATATGATTCAACGTTCGTGTTTAATAACAGAATGATATGAATATTATCTAACATTCAGATTAATTCCGTTTTGGTATAGTCGCAAACGTTATGTCCCTCTTTTTCAATCAGTATTTGGCCAACATAGTGTATGGTTGATTTCCGTTCCGACAGGGCGCTTTCCTGGAGTTGTCCAATCGTAACGCAGATCAACTTATATACATGGCATATGTTTTTACAAATTTCATTTTCAACTACTGATGATGAGCCAAATACATATTTAGTCACGTGGAGGTGGTGGCGGCATTTGCGACCAATCCACATTAATGAATTTATTGAATTCTTTTTTAAAGGCAAGTGTAACTGTACCTGTTGGACCGTTACGCTGTTTAGCAATAATAATCTCAATCATATTTTTACTCTCGGACTCCTTATCGTAATAATCATCACGATATAAGAAGGCAACAATATCAGCATCTTGCTCAATACTTCCCGATTCACGTAAGTCACTCATCATTGGTCGCTTATCTTGACGTTGCTCAACGCCACGAGATAGCTGTGATAATGCAATGACTGGAACCTTTAATTCACGCGCTAAACCTTTTAAAGATCGTGAAATCTCAGATACCTCTTGCTGACGGTTCTCCCCTGGTTTACCACTACCTTGAATAAGTTGTAAATAGTCAATTAAAATCATACCGAGGCCATGCTCTTGTGCTAAACGTCGACATTTTGCGCGAATTTCATTGATACGTACACCCGGTGTATCGTCAATAAAAATTCCTGAATTCGATAAACTCCCCATTGCCATAGTTAGTTTACCCCAATCTTCCGTTGTTAAAGCACCTGTACGTAAAACTTGTGCATCTATATTTCCCTCTGCACAAAGCATACGCATAACTAGCTGCTCAGCACCCATCTCTAAGGAGAAGATCGCAACATTTTCCCGTGCTTGAACGGCAACGCTTTGTGCGACATTCAATGCAAAGGCTGTTTTCCCTACAGATGGACGTGCCGCAACAATAATTAAATCGTTACGCTGGAAGCCAGCTGTTATATTGTCTAAGTCACGGAATCCTGTCGGAATACCTGTAACATCACCTTTTTGTGATTGAAGCTTCTCAATGTTATCAAAGGTTTCCACCAATACGTCTTTAACATGCTTAAAGTCACCCGCATTTTTACGATTGGCTACCTCCATCATTTTCTTCTCTGCTTCACCAAGTAATGCCTCTACCTCATCTTCACGAGTATAGCCATCTTCTACTATTTTAGTAGCGACACGAATTAAACGACGTAATAGAGCCTTTTCTTCGACAATTTTCGCATAGTGTGCGACGTTAGCAGCCGTAGGGACAGCATTGGCGAGCTCTAGTAAATACGATAGCCCGCCAACATCCTCAATTTCTTTTTTAGCTGATAATTCTTCAGTAACTGTGACAACATCTATCGCTTTTCCCTGATCACTTAAACGTAGCATCGTTTCGAAAATTTGCTTATGTGCATTATGATAAAAATCATCTGCTAGTAAAATTTCAGATGCAGTGATTAACGATTGAGGATCGAGGAAAATCGCACCGATAACCGATTGCTCGGCTTCCCGGTTATGCGGTGGAACGCGATCCATCATCGGTTCGCTCATGGATTGTCGCCCCTTATTCTTCCGTTACATGAACTTTTAATGTAGCAGAAACTTCATGGTGTAGTTTTACAGGTACATTTGTAAAGCCTAGCGCACGAATTCCATCACTTAAAGTCATTTTACGTTTATCAATTTTTATGCCATGCTTTTTTTGAAGTGCATCGGCAACTTGCTTTGAAGATACTGAACCAAATAGGCGACCACCTTCACCTGATTTTGCTTTTAGTTCAACCGTTAAAGCTTCTAATGTTTCTTTTAATGCTTTAGCATCAGCTAATTCGGCAGCAGCATTTTTAGCTTCTAAATTCTTTTGACCTTCTAATTGACTTAATGCTTGTGCATTTGCTTCAGCAGCATAACCATTTTTAATTAAGAAGTTTTGTGCATAGCCATCTGCTACATTTTTTATTTCGCCTTTTTTCCCTTTTCCTTTAACATCTTTTAAAAATACTACTTTCATGATTCAGAACTCCCTTCGAGTACCTCATTTATGGCCTCTTCTAAATATTTTTTTACTCCAGCAATGGAATTTGATTCGACTTGGCAAGCTGCATTAGTTAAATGCCCGCCGCCGCCTAGTTTCTCCATAACAAGCTGTACGTTTACTTCGCCAAGTGATCTTGCACTTATGCCAATTTTTCCATCTGACCGATGCGCAATGACAAAGGAAGCACCGACATCCTTCATCGTTAGTAATATATCTGCTGTTTGCGCAATTAGTACAGAGTCATACACTTTCGCTTCTTCACCTACAGCAATAGCAATACCCGGTTTCAAGAACTTAACAGTCTGCACTATTTTAGAACGTTCAATATACGTATCTACATCTTCTTTTAATAATCGCTGTACTAGCACTGTATCGGCACCATTTGTCCTTAAATAAGAAGCCGCTTCAAACGTACGGGCTCCCGTACGCAGTGTAAAACTCTTCGTATCGACAATAATTCCCGCTAGCAATGCAGTAGCTTCTAGCATATTAATCTTCGCACGTTTTGGTTGATACTCGAGTAATTCTGTCACAAGCTCAGCTGTTGACGATGCATATGGCTCCATATAAACAAGCGTTGGATTTTCTATAAAATCCTCACTGCGACGATGATGATCAATGACCACAACTTTTTCAGCCAACTTCAATAGGTGTGAATCGATGACTAAATTCGGTTTATGTGTATCAACAATAATGAGCAATGATTTTTCTGTCATTTTTGTCGCAGCTTCCTCTGGTGTTAGGAAATGTTCATAGAAATCCGATTTACTCTCAATTTCATTCATTAAACGGGTTACACTTCCGTTTAATTCTTCAAAATTTATGATAACGTAGCCCTTCACATCGTTCATTTGTGCCATTTTACGTACACCAACAGAGGCGCCAATAGAGTCCATATCCGGATTTTTATGCCCCATAACAAACACTTGATCACTATCCTGAATTAAATCGCGTAGTGCATGGGAAATAACACGAGCTCTAACGCGTGTACGTTTCTCAACCGGGTTCGTTTTCCCGCCATAGAACTTCAGCTTTCCTGTAGGTTGCTTGATGGCAACCTGATCACCACCACGACCTAAAACAAGGTCTAAACTTGATTGTGCTAGTTCACCAAGTTCTACTAATGAAGATGACCCCGCGCCTACGCCAATACTTAATGTTAATGACATATTTTTTTGCGCCGTTTTTTCTCGAATTGTATCTAAAATAGCAAATTTTTTCTTTTCAAGCTCCATTAAAATCGATTCGTTTAATACAGCTAAAAAACGATCGGATGATATTCGTTTCACAAATATCCCTTGCTCAGCTGCCCAATCATTAACAATTGATGTCACTAGCGTATTCGTTAAACTACGTGGCTGGTCGTCCATTGCTTGTGTAATTTCATCATAGTTATCAACAAATAAAATCGCAATAACTGTACTATCAGCATAGTATTGTTTTTCAATAGCTATCTGCTCAGTGATATCAAAGAAATATAATAAATTCTCTTCTTTTTTATAATAAACTCGGTACTTACGATCACGAAGCGTAATCGTATCTTCGTTTGTCTCCTCGGTTTTCATTAGCACGTAAATGTCGTCAGATATATTAACGATTCCTTCACCTACTAAATTCTCCATATTTAAAACATTTTGCATATATGGATTCGACCATTCTATTTCATATTGATCATTGACAAGTAATATCCCAATTGGCATTTCAAGCAATGCCTCTTCCCCAACTTTTTTCATGCGGAAAGAGATGGATTCAATATGCTTTTCTGTTTCTTCAAAGGTAATCTTTTCTACCTTCCACGTATAGGCCATTAATAGAACAAAACCTACTCCATAACCGATACCTATCCCGATATTCCAAATACATAGAAGCACGAACGTCACAATGCCAAAAATGGAAAGAACAAAAAGCGGATAGCGGATTGGTCGTTTTCTAAAAGTCCCCATTACATCAGCCCCTTATTCTTTGGTTTTCCCTTTCACAAGTGAACGTAAGTCGAAACCTAAATCTACGATGCCTAGCAATATCATAATGGATGATAGTGGTAAAGCTAACAAAGTTGCTATCCACTTAACAGCATTAGGCATTTCCTTTTTAGAAATAAAGTAATGTATAAAGGAAATCCCCTGCAGGATTAATAACATCCATAAGATAGAAGAAACATTTAACACAATAATATCTAATGTAGATCCAAACTCCGGACGCACAAATAAATTAATGCATAAAACAATCATGTAATACCATAAAATAGATCGTGGTAAACGCATATTTTGGAACGGTGCAAATTTTGGTACGTCTAAACCAAGACGTTTTAATACAGGTAAATTTAACGTTATGATAATAAATGCTGTCATAAATGCAGTGATTGTTACTGTTGCAGGTATTGTCAGCTCAATTGTTTTTAACATAGCCTCAATTTGTTCTTGCTGAAACACTACTTGACCTGTCACCGTTTTTGCAAGTTCATTTGATTGCTCATAATTTTCGCGTAAAAGATCTATGCTCATGCTAATAATATTGATATTAGCAAATTGAACATAGGCTACATAGACAATTGCCATTGACAGAAGAACAGCCACCCCAGACGACATGAATAGGTAAAGTTTGCTCTTCTTTTGATTAATTGCACTTCCTATAACGATACCAAGTAACGCCAAAATAAAGGCAAATGGTAGCATAATTATGCCACTCGTTAAAGCGGTTAAGATACATCCTACTACTGCTACGAGTATTGATGATGAACGCTTGTAATTTGCGCTATACCAAGCAATCGGTAGTGGGGCAAATAGTAGACCTACTATAAAAATGAGTGGTACATATGCAGAAATAAGCATTAGAATCGTAAAGATTGCGACCATCATTGAGCCTTGTACAAGCGCCTTTGTTTGATTATTCGGCATTGAAAACCTTCCTTTTTTTAGTCAAACTTACTGACCTTTATTGTACCATTTTTTCAGGTTATTGAACAAAAAACGCTAAGAACAACTTATGCTTTGTCATTAATTTTGTAGAACCAATGACTAAAGCATAAAACATATAGCTATATAGGAGATTTTTTACCGAAAAAGCATAACAAATTCATTTATTGGTTATGTTCTTCTATATATATTATTTTTAAATTTTTTTAGCAATAAAAAAAGCAACTTACGACAGTTACTAATACATGAAAAAAGGCTTTTAATCGAAGTGATTATAAGCCGTTTTGTTTTAAAAATGTCCTTAGTCGATTGTTTCTCAATCTCTAACGTTCCATCTTTTCTTTATTCATGTCTATTAAGAGTGTAATAAATTCTTATCATAATAGCAAACGGTAATATATAGAGCAATTACTGAGATAAACCAAGCTACCATAGCATGGGAGTTGATTTCCAACCAACATGACATGCGTTTTAACCATCCTCATCTTTCGGTAAAATAAACAATATTACTAAAATCGGGATATTCATTCTCGATTGCCCTACCCTATGTGATTATTCACAAGTTACACCTTATAAATTTCCATCTCAGAGGTTACAAGGTTAGCGACTCCATTTTCACAAATAAAAAAAGCACAATCAAAGCGATTAAACCTTGTTGTGCCTTTATTTATATCTTATTTGTCTTCTGCTACGAATGGAAGTAATCCCATGATACGAGAAACTTTGATAGCTGAAGTTAATTTACGTTGGTACTTAGCGCTAGTGCCAGTTACGCGACGTGGTAAGATTTTACCGCGCTCAGAGATGAATTTTTTAAGTAAATCCACATCTTTATAGTCGATATGCGTAATGTTATTAGCAGTGAAGTAGCAAACTTTACGGCGTTTGCGGCCTCCGCGACGTGGTGCCATAGTGTGTCTCCTCCTTATCATTTTTTATTTTAGAAGTATTAGAACGGTAAGTCGTCCTCAGATACTTCTATCGGTCCTTTGCTATTAGCAAATGGATCCTCATCTACACGTGTATAATTTGGCTGATTCACAGGTGGTTGATTTTGCTGATAAGCATCGCCTCCAAATGAACCCTGTCCTGGCATAGCACCACCAAACTGTTGTTGTGGTTGACCACCGCCATATGACGGTTGGTTATTACCGTAAGTCTGTCCACCACCATATTGAGGAGATGCAGGAGCACCGCCACCATTACGAGGTTCTAAAAACTGTACGCTATCGGCCACTACATCTGTTGTGTATACTCGCTTACCATCTTGTCCTTCATAACTGCCTGTTTGAATGCGACCTTCAACTCCAATTAAACTTCCTTTTCGCATGAAGTTCGCTAGGTTTTCGGCCTGTTTGCGCCAAGCAACACAGCTAATGAAATCAGCTTCGCGGTCACCTTGTTGGTTTGAGAATGTTCGATTTACAGCAACTGTAAATCTTGTAGACGCAACACCATTAGGCGTATAGCGTAGCTCAGGATCTTTTGTTAGTCTTCCAACTAATACGACACGGTTTATCATCAGAAATGCAACCTCCTTTTTTCAGCATTTTGTTAAATGATTATGCTTCTTGGCGAACCGCAATGTGACGAATGATATCTTCGCTAATGTTAGCAAGACGTGTGTATTCGTTAATTGCATCTGAAGTAGCGTTTACTTTAACGATTTGGTAGAAACCTTCGCGGAAGTCTTGAATTTCATAAGCTAAGCGGCGTTTGCCCCACTCTTTTGATTCGATGACTTCTGCACCGTTAGAAGTTAAGATTTCGTTGAAACGTTCAACTAAAGCTTTCTTCGCTTCGTCTTCAATGTTCGGACGTACGATGTACATTAATTCGTATTTTCTCATCTGTTTACACCTCCTTATGGACTTAGGCTCTCCTGTATACAGGGAGCAAGGAGCAAGTAATAATTATTACTCACATCAATGAATTGTAACATATAGATACATGTCTTTCAAGTCGCAACTAAACAATTCTTTCTATATAATGAACTTAATTCATGAATGAACGGAGGATCTTCATGCTACCAGATAAAGAACCAATCGTAATAGAGTTGGATATAAAAAAACTAATGATGGACAATATAGTTGTCACAAGTGGCCTTGTCATATTATTTGTAGCTATTCAATATATTTGCTTTAAAAATTTTGATTTTTCATTTTGGAATATAATACTTGGATCTATCCTTTTTGTTATTCTATATATTATTTTCATTGTCTTACATGAAGCCTTTCATTTAATTGGCTTTATGCTCTTTGGAAGCGTACCCTTTAAATCGTTGAAATATGGCCTTAATTTAGAGCTTGGCATAGCGTACGCAACAACTGAACAACCGTTACCGAATCATGCAATGAAAAAAGCTTTATTACTCCCATTCTGGACAACTGGCGTTCTCCCGACAATTGCTGGTTTCTATTTTAATAGTACTGTTTTAGTGTTAGTGGGAGCCTTTTTAATCGCTGGAGCAGTAGGTGATTTTTCCATGTATAAAGAATTGCGCAAATACCCAAAGAACGCGTTAATACAGGATGATCCTCATCTACCTAAGCTGTATGTATATATGCCCCAGGAAAAGAAATAACTTTACTGAGCGTCACGTTACATATAGAATCTGCTTGTCTCCAAACAGATTCTATTTTTTTTAACACAAATTTATGGCGTTAAAAAACTATGCTGTGCAGCTGTATATAAATTTCTCCAAATACGATTAATTGAAGATGTCTCCGTAATTGCATCCATGCCAAGTCTACGTATTAAGCTATTGGCGATATCTACACAAGCCGCTGCAGTATCTTTACTTATTCGTGAAAATTGTTGTAGTTCTTCTTCAGTCAACTCATGATCTTCTTTATGTTTTTTCCAGTGTTCATTCAACATTAAATAATATCGCTCTTCAAGCTGTTTAAAATTTTTCTGTTGCTGCATCAATAAAAATTGTATTGCACCCAAACGTTCGGTACAGCTTGGATCATGCTTCCTTTGCTTTACTAAAACAGACGCCGCTTCTAAAAAATTTTCTGTTATTCCAAGACAAACACTTACAAATGAAGCTTCTGCAAATGCACCAAACGGAAAACTATGTACCGCACTTCCATACTTGTTTTTAATTATGCCTAATTGGAATGTTTCCTCTTCAGGTACCCAAACATCTTGCACACGAATCGTATGGCTAGCTGTCGCTTTTAAGCCCATCGCTCGCCAATCATTAAGAACCTCTACTTGATCACAATTTACTGAGCAACTTATTATTTTATCAGTTCTAATACCCTCATACTCGACAAAGCAATTCATCGTAAAAGTTGTAGCATAATCTGCTCCACTACAATACTTCCATTGACCTGTTACACGATAGCCCCCAACTACTTTTACCGCTATGCCCGAAGGATAGCCGCTGCCTGCTATGACTGCATTTCTTGGTGAAAATATTTTTTCACAAATCTCTTTATTCAATGTTGGAATAAACGCGTTACCCCCTGTCCCTATTGTAACAAGCCACCCAAAGTTGCCATCAAGTGCAGACATCTGTTGGAATACTTTAATGCCCTCTAGTAGCTCTAAATCTTTCCCGCCTAATTCCTTTGCAGTGAATAGCTTAAACAATTGCTGCTCATAAATAAGCTCCACTATATCTTTTGGTAATCTACCTAGCTCCTCAATTTCTAAACCACGATCTTTTATTTGTAATATGTTCATACTAATCCTCCAGATTGAAAATTCAGATAAAAATATATACAAAAAAGGCAATCTATTGAAAGATTGCCTCTGTTCGTTTTTTACACATTGAAACGGAATAACATAATATCGCCATCTTGTACAACATACTCTTTACCTTCAAGACGTACTTTACCAGCTTCTTTAGCAGCAGGTTGAGAACCAGCTTCTACTAAATCATCGAAAGCAACTGTTTCTGCACGAATAAATCCACGTTCAAAGTCTGTATGAATGACTCCTGCACATTGTGGTGCCTTCATACCTTTACGGAACGTCCATGCACGTACCTCTTGTACTCCAGCAGTGAAATAAGTTGCTAGCCCTAGTAAATCATATGAAGTACGGATTAATTGGTCTAAACCAGATTCTTTAATGCCTAGTTCTTCTAAGAACATTGCTTTTTCTTCATCATCAAGCTCAGAAATTTCTTCCTCGATTTTTGCACAAATTGTGATAACTTGAGCTCCTTCAGTAGCTGCATACTCACGTACTTTTTGCACATATTCGTTATTATCTGCGTCAGCAACTTCATCTTCTGAAACGTTTGCCACATAAAGCATAGGTTTAATTGTTAAAAGATGAAGTCCTTTAATAACCTTTAGCTCGTCTTCTGAAAGCTCTGCAGCGCGTGCTGGACGACCGTTTTCTAATTGTTCTTTAACTTTTACAAGAATTGGTTCTTCGATCATTGCTTCTTTGTCTTTTTGTTTTGCCATTTTGCCAACACGTTGTAATCGCTTATCAACAGATTCTAAATCAGCAAGTGCAAGCTCTAAATTAATGACCTCAATATCGTCAATCGGATCTACTCCACCTGATACGTGCGTAATATTTTCATCAACAAAACAACGCACAACTTGGCAAATTGCATCTACTTCACGAATATGAGCAAGGAATTTGTTCCCTAACCCTTCACCCTTTGAAGCGCCTTTTACGATCCCAGCAATATCTGTGAACTCAAATGCTGTTGGTACTGTTTTTTTAGGTGTTACTAATTCTGTTAATTTATCTAAACGTGCATCTGGTACTTCAACAATACCGACGTTCGGATCGATTGTTGCGAATGGATAGTTTGCAGCCAATGCGCCCGCTTTTGTAATTGCGTTAAATAATGTTGATTTTCCAACGTTAGGTAAACCAACGATTCCAGCTGTTAATGCCATAAATGGACACAACCTTTCTATGATCTGTTCAAATTTGTTCTTTTTTCCCGTACTAACGGATACTGTGAGGTTACAGAAGTCCTCACTGATGAATCACTGTATAACCTTATCTATTATATTGATTCACTCATAAAAAGTCTAATACACATCTATTTCGCCTTGGCGTAATTGCGTCCGGATTTTGAATTGTGC
The DNA here is from genome assembly GCF_040183165.1 of Lysinibacillus zambalensis. Taxonomy (NCBI): domain Bacteria; kingdom Bacillati; phylum Bacillota; class Bacilli; order Caryophanales; family Bacillaceae; genus Lysinibacillus; species Lysinibacillus zambalensis. The sequence goes on along the minus strand of NZ_JBEGDG010000009.1, from coordinate 24,143 downwards.
GGGCATAATTCATTCCTTTCAAAATCCGTGACATCCGCCAAAGGCTTTATCTTCAATCAGTGGGTATCAGAACACCTACTGATTGAAGATAAAAACTAGTCTTCACTAGCGGAAATTAAAACCTTCTTCATTTTTTTCTCAAATTCGCGGCGTGGAATCATGACGCTATGCTGACAGCCTTCACATTTAATGCGTACATCTGCCCCCATCCGAATAATCTTCCACTCATTTGTGCCACATGGATGTTGCTTTTTCATTTCAACAATATCATTTAAACCAAATTTCTTTGCGTCCATATTACTCACTTCTCCCCTCTTCATTTCCATTCACACCATAGAACATCATTTTCGGATGAGCCATTGGTATATTATTTTCTTCAAAGAGTTTTGTAACATCACGACGAATAGTACGAGCCACTCCATATTGTTGCTGTGGTAATGTTTCTGCGGCTATACGAATCGTTACTTCTGTCCCCTTAACATTTTGTACTCCTAAAAAGACAGGTACTGCTACAAGTTCCTTATGAATTTCAGGTAAAGTATTTAAATACTTTTGAATAATAGATTCAGCTCTTTCAAAATTGGCATCCGTCGTCATTTGTAAATCTATATAAATTTTAGAGTTGTTGACAGAGTAATTGACAACATCGCCAATCGAACCATTCGGAATAATAAACTGCTCCCCTGTAGCACCATTAATCTTTGTCGTACGTAAGCCTATCTCTACAACAGTTCCTTCAGCTGCATTGATTTTTATATAATCGCCAACACCAAATTGATCTTCAAAAATAATAAAGAATCCCGTAATGACGTCCTTTACTAAGCTCTGCGCACCAAAACCAATGGCTAAACCGACAATCCCTGCTCCTGCCAGTAACCCTGCTATCTTAATGTTTAATATAGAGAGAATAGCAATGATTGCTGAAAAATATACAGCATAGGAAATGACACTTTGTAATAATCTTGAAATTGTTGTTTGGCGACGTTCTGAATGATCTAAAGGCGAACGCATACGCATTAAAAACACTTTTTTAATAAATTTTTTACCTAATCGGACAGCTAACCACGATGCGATCAAAATAACCGTTATCTTAATTGAAGCAGTCATTATCGTTTCCCAAAGCTTCTCTGACATCAGCTTATCCCATAAGTTATTTAATACCCTTTCACTAAACCAATCCATTATTACCACCTCTTGAATAACTTGCTAAAAATTTGCGTATACTGCATAAAAATCGAGCACTTCTTACAAATAAAAAAGAAAGCGAGTTTTTCTATGAATACTATACCAAAATTGTTACTCCCTTATTCTCTTCATCATGAAAGTAAAAATATCGTTTGGCAATTAAGTACATTATTTTTAGAACATATACCTTTTCATCATGAACGCCTTATTTTCTGTTGTATTGGAAGTGACCGTTGTACAGGTGATACGCTTGGGCCGTTAACAGGTAGCTTCCTAAAAAAGTCAGTTAGTTTTCCCTATGAAATTGTAGGCTCTTTAGAAAATCCTTTGCATGCCCTTAATTTAGACACTACTATGCAACAGCTACACAATCATACTATAAAACCTTTCATTATTGCGATTGATGCATGTCTTGGAAGTGAACAAAATGTTGGACATATTTCTGTACAGAACGGACCTATTTTTCCGGGAAAAGCTGTAAAAAAACAATTACCCCCAATCGGTGACATTTCCATTAAAGGAATCGTCAATGTTGGAGGCTTTATGGAAATGCTTGTTTTACAAAATACAAGACTTCATATTTCCTATGCAATGGCTGAAAAGCTTTCAAGAGCTCTATTGCTCGCTGCCCATCGTTACTCATTGAAAAATATAGAAGATAGCAACCACAATACCGACAATAAGGATACCTGGCAACAAGTTAGCAGCCTTGATTTTAGTTAAACCTGCTATATTTAAACCAATGGCAAAAATCATAACACCGCCTACAGCAGTCATTTCATGAATAAACATTTGTAGTGCTGCCTCAGGTATAAAAGAGCTGATAACACCCGCGAAAAGTGCAATTAATCCTTGATAGACAAATACAGGTATTGCAGATAATAGCACACCAATACCTAATGTAGATGTTAAGATGATCGATATAAATCCATCGATTAATCCTTTGGTAATCAGTACATTATGATCATTACGCAGACCACTATCGAGTGCACCAATGACGCCCATAGAGCCAACTACAAAGATTAAAGAAGCCGTTACAAAGCCTTCTGCTATACTAATTTGATTATTATCAGTTCGTTTTTTACTGAATAAAGATTCTACCCATTGTCCAAGTCTATTCATTTGCTTATCTAAATCTAACCACTCACCAATTACTGTACCGACCACTAAACTTATCATTAAAATAATAAAATTATCACTTTCAAAGCCCATTTTAATCCCTAAAAGTGCAACTGCTAAGCCGATAATCGATAATACAGTAGACTTCATCGATTCAGGTATATTTTTAAAAATACGTCCTACCAATGCTCCTACCATGATTAGCAGCGCGTTAATGAATGCCCCTAGTAATACCACGTCCCTACCTTCCTTCTCTCTAGATAAATAGAGAGCGCCTTGTAGTTTGGCGCTCTGATTACGTTATCGATATTTCTCTTACTCTTCTTGTAAATTTAGTATTTCTAAAATGCGTTCTAAATCATCTTCAGAGTAAAATTCAATTTCAATTTTCCCTTTATGATTAGCTTTTCTAATTTGTACATTTGTTCCAAAATAATCACGTAACTGTGATTCCTTAGCTGCAACAAATATATCCTTTTTCTTCGGTTGAGTTGTTTCACGTGAAACTTCTTCATTTAAGTTGTGTACTAACATTTCAACTTGTCGCACATTTAAACCTTGTTTAATGACCTTATTAGCCACTTCTGATATTCTTCTTTTATTTTTTAATCCTAGTAATGCTCGTCCTTGTCCCATCGATAATGTTCCATCGTTCATAAACTTACGAACATCCTCTGGTAATGCAAGTAAACGAACGTGATTGGCAATATGTGGTCTACTCTTCCCTAATCGTTTGGATAGCTCCTCTTGTGTTAAATGTAAGTTTTCCATTAAGCTTTGGTATGCCTCTGCCTCTTCAATAACTGTCAGATCTTCACGCTGCAGATTTTCTAAAATAGCTAGCTCCATCATTTGCGTATCTGTTAGCTCTTTTATAATAGCTGGAATAACCTCTAACCCTGCTAATTGAGTTGCTCTATAACGGCGTTCCCCCGCTACGATTTCATATTTACGTCCCTTTTTACGTACGGCAATAGGCTGTAAAATGCCATGTTCCTGTATAGAGTCAGCTAATTCTTGTAAAGTTTCTTCATCGAATATTTTACGTGGCTGAAATGGGTTTGCGACGATAAGTTCTAATTGTATCTCTTCCACTTGCCCACTTTGTTCTAAAGACTCCCCAGGAAATAGTGCACTTATGCCTCTTCCTAAACCTTTAGCCATTTTTAATCACTTCCCTCGCCATCTCTAAATACACTTCTGCACCTCTTGATTTTGCGTCATAAGTGATAATTGGCTGTCCATGGCTTGGAGCCTCACTTAATCGCACATTACGAGGAATAATTGTTTTGTATACTTTTTCTTGGAAATATTTTTTTACTTCATCAATAACTTGTAAGCCAAGGTTTGTACGTGCATCAAGCATCGTCAATAATACACCATCAATGTATAATTGCTGATTTAAATGTTTTTGCACTAAACGGACAGTTGATAACAACTGGCTTAATCCCTCTAATGCGTAATATTCGCATTGTACAGGAATAATGAGTGCATCCGAAGCCGTTAAAGCATTAATTGTTAGTAGCCCTAATGAAGGCGGACAATCGATAATAATATAATCATAGTCTTCTTTTACATCTTGAAGAGCATGCTTTAAACGTACTTCTCTGGAAATAGTCGAAACTAATTCAATTTCTGCTCCTGCTAATGAAATGGTTGCCGGAATGATTGCTAAGTTTTCGACATTTGTTTGTTGAATGACGTTCTCAACTTTTTCATCATCAATTAACACATCATAAATGCAGCCGTGAAGTTCTCCCTTATTAACACCAAGTCCACTTGTTGTATTTCCTTGTGGATCAGTATCGATTAGGAGCACCTTCTTTCCTAAATATGCTAGACAAGCGCTCAAATTGACCGATGTCGTTGTTTTTCCTACGCCACCTTTTTGATTGGCGATTGCTATAATTCTACCCATTTAAAAGCACCTGCTTTCATCCATCAAAGTCCACTTTGACAAATCATTTGTAAAATCACTAGTAAATACGTCTATCTTACTTTCATTCTATCAAAAAAACAGAACAGAGTTGTATAAAATATTAAGAATATATGCAAAAAAGGAGACATCTCAGAAATATTACTAAGATGTCTCCTTCGTACAGAGATATAAAAGCGACTTATCATCATACCGTGGGATTGATTTCCGTTCCGGTTGGACCTTTGTCGCTGCCGCTTCGCTTTCGCGCAGATAAAACATTTGTCGCTGCCGCTTCGCTTTCGCGCAGATAAAACATTTGTCGCTGCCGCTTCGCTTTCGCGCAGAGCAAAGCTTCCTGAGGACGTCCGATGAGCCTCAATGAGTCGCCCAGCCTCCACTCTAATCAACCTATATAAATGGTATACAGATGACATCCTCAATTTTGATGATGTCATAAAAGTCATTTTTTATTTTTCTAATAAAACTTCAATCACGACTTAAGACTTTTTCTTTTTAGGGATTTTCACTGTAATTTGATAATATTCCTCTGTATCTTCTTCTTCAGTCTTAACTGTAATACCGCTCTTTGTTACCATTGATAACGATTGTTTAATCGTATTTAAAGCAATGCGTACGTCTTTACTAATGGCCTTACGCTTCGGCTTTACTTTCTTCGGCTCTGCTTCTTCTTGTACTTCCAACTCTGGATGCAATAAAGAATAAATTTGCTCTTCTAACTGACGAACATTCCAATCATTTTCAATCGTTTGTTGTAAAACTTCTAGCTGTAGTGGCTGATCTTTAATTGCAATTAATGCACGTGCATGTCGTTCAGAGATTTCACGTTTTAAAATAGCATGCTGTACTTCTTCAGGAAGCTTTAATAAACGCAATTTATTGGCTACCGTGGATTGTCCTTTTCCAAGTCGTTGGGCTAGAGCTTCTTGTGTCAGCTCATGAAGCTCCAATAATTTTTGATAGGCAACAGCTTCTTCAATTGCTGTTAACTCCTCACGCTGTAAGTTCTCAATTAACGCGATAGAGGCTGTTTCCTTATCAGTTAAATTTCTTATAATTGCCGGAACTTCTGTCCATTGTAGCTTTTTCATTGCTCGATAACGACGCTCACCAGCAATAATTTCATATTGGTTTTCTGCTGTTTTACGTACAACAATTGGCTGAATTACACCATGCGTATGAATGGTTCTTGATAACTCTTCAATTTTTTCATCATCAAAAATAGTACGTGGCTGAAAACGGTTAGGTACAATTTGATCAATCGGCAGCTTTATTACCTCTTCCGCTGCATGAACCGTCTCTGCTTGTTCTACTTCATTTTTCACAATAGGCTCAGTTTTATTTCCGCCTCCAAAAAAACGTGAAAAAGGACTTTTCATCCAAGTGGCACCACCTTTAAGTAACTATCTTGCTCTGTTTTATTCTATTATTATTTATTATATTTCCTAAAATGTATATAGTTCGTAGATGTCATTTGCGTGAACCATCCATAACTAGTATGTATGCTCAAAATAGAAAAAATATTTTCTACTTTGAGAAGTTTCATATGAAACACTAATTATTGAATCGGTGATTTATTTGGTACACCTGGTTTACGCGGATATTTTTTTGGTGTTCCTTTTATTTTATCAAAGATATATAACATGCGGTCACTTTCTTCAACAGGTAGCAGGAAAGAAAACTCTTCTTTTAGTGCAACCCCTAATGTAGTCAATGCTTTTTTGGCATCTTTTAATTCTTCCGCACCAGCTGCTGCTTTTAAAGCAACAAAATAACCACCTTGTTTCGCTAGTGGTACACATAACTCTGATAAAACCGATAAGCGGGCTACTGCACGAGCTGTTACAACATCAAACTGTTCACGATATTTCGCATTTTGAGCAAATTCCTCTGCACGTGCATGTACAAAATTCATATTCTCTAATTGTAACTCATCACTTAAATGATTTAAAAATGTAATTCTTTTATTTAAAGAATCGACAATTGTTACATGTAAATGTGGGAAACAGATTTTAATTGGAATACTTGGGAAACCAGCACCTGCTCCTACATCACAAACTGTTGTTACTTTTGAAAAATCAAAATAGAAAGAGGCACTAATCGAATCATAAAAATGTTTTAAATAAACACCTTCTAAATCGGTAATAGCTGTTAAGTTCATCTTTTCATTCCACTCAACAAGTAACTCAAAATATTTTTTGAATTGAGCAATCTGCTTTTCAGAGAGTTCGATACCCTTTTTCTTTAAAGCCTCGATAAATTGTTGTTCGTTCATGTAAAGTCTCCTTTTTCTATATGGCTTTACTATCCCAACATTGACTTTTAAGCATGTATTCGCTCGCTCCTAAAATCAACAATGAGAAAATAGCATAGCCATCAATTATGTCTCGGCATAATTGCGTCCTGAATCGGCTTTGTGCTTAGGCCTGCAGATGTTTTTTGTGCGAAAGCGCAGTGCTAACGTAGCGTCAGCAACACGAGGGCCGACATGATGTCGGTCATTTCGGTAATGCCACAGGACGTGGCGTTCTTAGACTGAGTTCCTCTATTTCTACGGATGTTTGGACACCCGCTGAAATAGTGACTTAAAACCGCATTCATCTCACCACCTATGGAGATGGGAGATGAACGCTGAAAGAAGTTAAAAATAGGAAGCGGGCACAAAGGTATGCCCGCCTCTTATTCACTTTACTGTTCTTAATTATTCGCCGCTGACGCGTGCGATTTTACCTTGCTCAATATAAACAAGTAATATTGAAATATCTGCTGGGTTTACACCAGAGATTCGCGATGCTTGGGCGATGGAAAGTGGTGTAACTTGTTTTAATTTTTGTCGAGCTTCTGTTGCTAGACCTGAAATAGCATCGTAATCAATATTTTCAGGGATTTTTTTATTCTCCATTTTATGAAGCTTTTCAACTTGTTGCAATGCTTTTTCAATATAGCCTTCATATTTAAGCTGAATTTCAATTTGTTCCTTCACTTCATCCGAAAACTCTATGTCTGCTGGAATTAATGAAGAAATTAAACCATAATTCATTTCTGTACGTTTTAATAAATCTGCTCCACGAATACCATCTTTTAGTTCACTGCCACCTACAGAGCGAATAACAGCTTGTGTTGTTTCGTTTGGTTTAATAATAACTTCACGAAGACGTGCAATTTCGTTATCAATCAGCTCTTTTTTCTCATTGAATTTTGCATATCTTTCCTCAGGAATCATTCCCATATTAAACCCTTGCTCTACCAAACGTAAATCAGCGTTATCATGACGAAGTAGTAAACGATATTCCGCACGAGATGTTAGTAAGCGATACGGTTCATTTGTTCCCTTTGTTACTAGATCATCAATTAATACGCCAATATAAGCATCTGAACGACCTAAGATTAATTCTTCTTTTCCAAGCGCATTTGCAGCAGCATTCATCCCAGCCATTAAGCCTTGAGCTGCCGCTTCCTCGTAACCTGATGTACCATTGATTTGACCAGCAGTATATAAGCCTTTAATACGTTTTGTTTCTAACGTTGGCCATAATTGTGTTGGCACGATTGCATCGTACTCAATAGCATAGCCAGCACGCATCATTTCTGCTTTTTCTAAGCCTGGAATTGATTTTAGTAAACGTGTTTGTACATGCTCTGGTAAGCTAGTTGATAAACCTTGTACATACACTTCACGTGTATCGCGACCTTCTGGCTCTAAGAAAATTTGGTGGCGCGGTTTATCGTTAAATCGCACAACTTTGTCTTCAATAGAAGGACAATAACGTGGACCCGTACCTTTAATCATCCCTGAGTACATCGGTGAAAGGTGTAGGTTTGCTTCGATAATTTCATGCGTTTCTAGGCTTGTATACGTTAGCCAACAAGGTAGTTGATCCATGATGAATTCAGTTGTTTCAAAGCTAAATGCACGTGGAACATCATCCCCTGGTTGGATCTCTGTTTTATCATAATCAATTGTACGGCTATTCACTCGTGGTGGTGTACCTGTTTTAAAACGCACAAGGTCAAAGCCAATCTCTTTTAAGTTATCTGCTAAACGAATAGACGGTTGTTGGTTATTAGGACCACTTGAATACTTTATGTCTCCAATAATGATTTCACCGCGAAGGAATGTACCTGTTGTGATAACAACAGTTTTAGCGCGGTAAATAGCACCGATTTGTGTAATAACACCTTTTACTTCCCCGTCTTCGATAATTAGCTCTTCCACCATACCTTGGTGCATTGTTAAGTTTTCAGATTCCTCCAACACGCGTTTCATTTCTTGTTGGTATAAAACTTTGTCCGCTTGCGCACGTAATGCACGCACAGCAGGACCTTTACCTGTATTTAACATACGCATTTGAATATGCGTTTTATCAATAACTTTCCCCATGACGCCACCTAATGCGTCAATTTCTCGTACTACGATTCCTTTGGCAGGACCACCAATGGAAGGATTGCATGGCATAAATGCAATCATATCTAAATTGATTGTTAACATCAGTGTGTTAGCACCCATTTTGGCTGCGGCGTATGCAGCTTCAGAACCTGCGTGGCCTGCGCCAATTACGATAACATCAAACGTGCCTGCCTCATATTTTGTTGGCATAGCTCGTATCTTCCTTTCTTTAATAAAATTATTTTCCTAAGCAGAACTGTGAAAATAACTGATTAATTAGGCTTTCCTGTACTGTGTCACCTATAATTTCACCAAGTAATTCCCATGTTCTTGTTACATCTATTTGCACCATATCAACAGGTACACCAGCTTGTGCTGCAGCTAATGCATCCTCGACCGTTGCTTGTGCTTGATGAAGTAATGCAATATGTCTTGCATTTGAAACATATGTTAAATCGCCCGCTTCAATTTGCCCTTCAAAGAATAACGCGGCAATCGCTTCCTCTAGTTCTGCGATACCCTCTTCTTGTAAAAGAGAAGTTGTCACAACGCGACGGTTGCCTGCTAGCACTTTGACTTGTGCTAAATCAATTTTTTGCGGTAGATCTGTTTTATTCACAATAACGATGTAATCCATCGCTTTAATCGTTTCGAATAGACGCTCATCCTCGGCAGTCAATTCTTCTGCGTAGTTTAAAACAAATAAAATTAAATCTGCGCCACGCAACGCCTCACGTGAACGTTCAACACCAATTCGTTCAACGATATCCTCTGTTTCTCGAATACCAGCTGTATCGACTAAACGAAGCGGAACGCCACGTACATTCACGTACTCTTCTATAATATCACGAGTTGTCCCTGCTATATCTGTCACAATAGCCTTATTCTCCTGTACTAAACTATTTAAAAGAGAAGATTTCCCAACGTTTGGGCGACCTAAAATAACAGTTGATAGACCCTCTCGTAATATTTTTCCCTGAGAAGATGTTTGCAAAAGTTTTATAATTTCATTTCGTACCCATGTACATTTTTCTACTAATACTGGTACTGTCATTTCTTCTACATCATCATACTCCGGATAATCTATATTAACCTCAACTTGCGCTAATGTCTCTAGTAATGCTTGGCGTAAGTCACCAATTAAACGCGATAATTTGCCATCCATTTGTCCTAACGCTACATTCATCGCTCTATCAGTTTTCGCTCTTATTAAATCCATGACTGCTTCAGCCTGTGATAAATCGATGCGTCCATTTAAAAATGCACGTTTTGTAAATTCACCTGGCTCCGCTAGTCTTGCTCCATTAGTTAATACTAGCTTTAATACGCGATTTACTGAAACAAGTCCCCCGTGACAGTTTATTTCTATTACATCCTCACGAGTGAATGTTTTAGGTCCGCGCATTAATGACAGCATTACTTCCTCTACAACCTCATTCGTTTTTGGATCGACCAAATGTCCATAATGAATTGTATGTGAAGCCTTAGTTGTTAAACTTTTTCCACCAGGCGATTTGAATATTTTATCTGCAATTGCGACTGCTTCGTCCCCACTTAAACGAACAATAGCAATAGCGCCTTCACCCATAGGTGTGGATATCGCAGCAATTGTATCGAACTCCATTTAATGACCTCCTTAACGTTATCCACATGTGGATAAATAAAAACCGACCAATACTTACTAACACCTTAGACTAACATATTTTTCGCAAAATCTAAAGTAAGGATAATTTCCAATTGTGGATAATCAGAAAGCTCTACATTATAGCACGTATTTCGACAAATCCCGCGAGTGCTAGAACGTTCAGTCTAGATCATAAAAAAAATCATTTTGCCAATGAAATTAAGGCGTCACTGAATAACGTATGGCTCTTCAGCAAAACGAGGGGGTTGAATTCCGTTCCGAATAAGCGCTTTCCTGGAACGGAATTCACCCTCATCTAAAGCTCCACAACATTCACAAAGATTCCCTTGGCCATCTTGTTTTTCAACAACATAAAAAAGTCATTTTATCATGACGATAAAATGACTTTAGTTTTGTCTGTATGTTTTTACGAAGCTTAGTCGTTTTTTACAGGTTCAATGACTAAATAACGATTAGGCTCCGTTCCTTCTGAGTATGTTTCAATATCAAGGCGATTTGCCAATTGATTATGAATAACTTTTCTTTCGTACGACTGCATTGGCTCAAACGTTACACGCTGATTTAAGCGAAGTGCTTTATCCGCCATACGATCTGCCAGTAACTCCAATGCTTCTTGACGACGTTCACGATAGTTTTCTACGTCTAATTTCACCATTAAGAACTGCTTGGCACTTTTATTTAACACAAGATGTGTTAATTGCTGCAAGGAATTTAATGTTTGACCACGTTTCCCTATAAGCAGTGCAGCTTTCTCGGTTTTCAGCTGAAATAATACATATTTCCCTTCACGTGTCGTTTCAATTTCAAGATCATGAATATCCAATTGTTCAGCAATGTTTACTAAATAAGACTTAGCATCTTCAATTGGGCTCATCGAGGTATCTTGTTCCTCTACGACTTGTTGATCCGCTTCGCTATCACTTAGTTGTTCAGAAACTTGTGAACTTATTGTTTCAACATCATCTATTACTGTTGATTCGACAAATTGAGTCGTATTTTGCTGTTCAGCTTTTTCCGCCTCAATCGTTGGCCGAACCTGTACTTCTTTTACTGTTACACGAACTTCTGCAGATCGTGCCCCAAAACCTAAAAATCCTTTTTTACCTTCTTGTAAAACTTCAACATCTACTTGTTCACGGGTTTTCCCAAGTTTCTGTAACGCTAATGAGATCGCTTCTTGTGTTGTTGCGCCTATTTGCGTAAGTTGTTTCACTTTTTAGCCCCTCCATTTTGAGCAGGTTGTGTTTTATCTTTTTTCCAAGGTTTATAAATAAACAGGTTTTGAGCAATCGAAATAATGTTACCGATTACCCAGTATAGTGATAATGCTGCTGGTAATGCCATACCGAAACCAATAATCATAAATGGCATAATGTACATCATTATTTTCATTTGAGGGTTATCCATCGCAGGGCCCGTACGTAAAACGATAAATTGCATTAAACCAGCAGTAATTGCTAATGCCGGTGCAGGATCTGCTAACGGGAAAATAAAGAAATTCCCTAAATCGAATGCAGCTGTAGCATTCATACGACTAATCGCATGGTAGAAACCAATTAAAATTGGCATTTGAATGAATACAGGTAAACATCCAGCAAGTGGATTGACACCAGACTCACTCATAAGCTTCATCATCTCTTGCTGATACTGTTGCTGTGTCTGTGCATCCTTAGAAGCATACTTCTTTTGCAATTCCTTCAGTTTTGGCTGAATTTCTTGCATTTTTTTAGAGCTCTTTGTTTGTTTAATCATCAATGGAAGAATAGCTAAACGAATAAAAATCGTTACAACAATAATCCCCCATGCATATGAACCAAGGATATCAGCAAAGTATTTAATCGCTGACACTAATGGCCAAACAATGAATTCATTCCAGAAGCCTGTGCTTTCTTTGGAGATTGGTTCATTGAATTCTGTACAACCAGATAGTAGTAATACTACTGATACTAGCGACAAAATTACCCAAAGTTGTTTCTTCAACCTTCTTCCCCCTACAAATACTATTCACTTTTTCTAAAACTATATGCATTCTCTTCTTTATACATTTACAGTTTCCTGCTACTGAATAAAGTTATCAGTTATTTTATCATGCATATAACGTTTCACTCTACTAAATATTCTAACAATGTACATATATTTGCTAAGTAATGTTACTAATCATTCACATATCGCAGTGAAATCTCACTTTCAAATACCCCTATGTGTATTTTTAGTAATTTCACATTCACGCAGAAACGCTTTTATTTCACCACTTTGGTTGCCATCCATATTACGTCTTCTTCAAAACCTTCGCGATTCGTAGTACATGCTGCAAACTTTGTTTTACTTCATGAAAATCCATAGTGGCCGCCGGTTGTCTGGCGATAATAACATAGTCCATATTCTGCTTCACTTCATCTTTTAATTCATGAATACTTTGTCGAATATAGCGCTTGATCTGGTTGCGTGTTACTGCATTCCCAAGTTTTTTGCTAACCGATAATCCTACACGAAACTCTGTTTGTCCCTCTTTTTCTAAAAAATATACGACAAACTGACGATTAGCGAAAGATTTACCTTTCTTAAACACCTTTTGAAAATCATCGTTTTTTTTCACTCGTTGGCGTTTTTTCATTACTTTCACCTGCTACTCGATAATTATCCTTTGATCCTCATTTCTAGTTTTCCCAAAAATAAAGAAAAAAAAGACCACTGATGTGTCTCAGTGGACTTATTTTATGCTGATAATACTTTTCTTCCTTTACGACGGCGAGCAGCAAGAACTTTGCGACCGTTTTTCGTGCTCATACGTGCGCGGAAACCGTGAACTTTGCTGTGCTTACGTTTCTTTGGTTGGTAAGTACGTTTCATTTATATAGACACCTCCTGAATGAGTTGAATTTTTCAACATACAGACCTGAATATTATATAAAGTAACTAGTTATTTTGTCAATGACTTTTATAAATTTATATATTTGTGCAAATCCATATCTATATTCCCTAAAATCCTCTTCTCCTGAATAAAATAAATTATCCACAGAATACTTGTTTTTTTTACACAGAGTTGTGTATAGTATTTTTTGCATATTTTTTTATCCACAACACTTATCTACACCTTTTTCACATAAGCAGACCTTGTGGACAACTTGAACGTGCATAAATAAAAGGTATGTGGATAAGTTTCACAAACTATTGAAATGGCTTTGTTTTTCTGATACGATATCTGTGCTTCACTTTGTTGAAAACTGAAATTACTTATTATTTTATCCACAACTGTTAATATGCTGTGGATAATTTTTATCACAGCCTTTGGTTAACTTTTATCCACAACTTGTGAGTTTGTGGACTAGTTGTAAAATGAACGTGTTTACCGTTTCTATAAATGCGCTATTTTTAATTTGTATTGAACTGTAAAGGAGATTAGCAGCTTGGAACATTTAGAAGAACTATGGAATAATGTCCTGGCTCAAGTTGAACAAAAAATTTCTAAACCAAGCTTCGAAACGTGGCTAAAGTCTACTAAACTACTTTCCTACAATGGTAGTGGTTCTACTGTGACGATTGCTGCGCCAAATTCGTTTGCTCGAGACTGGCTTGAGAATCATTATATTCATTTGATTACAGGTATATTAACGGAGCTTACAGGCGAAGACTTGCTTATTAAATTTGTTGTTCAAAAAAACCAGGATTCGGACGATTTCGATTTACCAGCGCCGATTATCCAAGCAAAAAATGACGATCACCATGATATTTCACCAGGTATGTTAAACCCGAAGTATACTTTTGATACGTTTGTTATTGGCTCTGGTAACCGCTTTGCACATGCTGCCTCGCTAGCTGTTGCAGAAGCACCTGCGAAGGCTTATAACCCGTTTTTTATCTATGGGGGAGTAGGGCTTGGCAAAACACACTTAATGCATGCGATTGGCCATTATGTATTGGAACATAATCCAAATGCAAAGGTAGTCTATTTATCATCTGAAAAATTTACAAATGAATTTATTAACTCAATTCGAGATAATAAGGCACTTGATTTCCGCAATAAATATCGCAATGTAGATGTGCTGTTAATTGATGATATTCAATTTCTAGCTGGAAAAGAATCTACTCAGGAAGAATTTTTCCACACTTTTAATACATTGCATGAAGAATCGAAACAAATTGTTATTTCCAGTGACCGTCCTCCTAAGGAAATTCCGACATTGGAAGATCGTTTACGTTCTCGATTCGAATGGGGACTAATTACAGATATTGCGCCCCCAGATTTGGAAACTCGTATCGCCATTCTTCGAAAAAAAGCAAAGGCTGATGGTCTAGAAGTGCCAAATGAAGTCATGCTCTATATTGCGAACCAGATTGACTCCAATATTCGGGAGCTTGAAGGTGCGCTTATTCGCGTCGTTGCCTATTCATCGCTTGTTAACAAGGATATTAATGCGACTTTGGCTGCTGAGGCACTAAAGGATATTATTCCTAATTCGAAGCCACGAACTGTCACTATACTAGACATTCAAAATGCAGTAGGTGAGCACTTTAACATTCGTTTAGAGGATTTCGCCGCGAAAAAACGTACAAAATTAATTGCCTTTCCACGTCAAGTCGCGATGTATTTATCTCGCGAATTAACAGATTTTTCGCTGCCGAAAATTGGCGAAGAATTTGGTGGACGCGACCATACTACTGTTATACATGCTCACGAAAAAATATCTTCTATGTTGAAAAATGACACTCAGCTTCAGCAAGATATTAAACAAATTCGAAGCATGCTAGGGAAATAATACTGTGGACAACCCATACGTTTAAACACAAACTTATACACAGTCTATCTACATGTGGATAGACTGATTTTATTCACTTAAACACACTTATCCACAAATCCACAGGGCCTATTACTATATCTTTTTTATTTTATATATAATAAATAATATAAATATGTGAGGGAAAACGAATGAAATTTGATATTTTACGTGACCGTTTATTAGAGGGTTTAAATGATGTCATGAAAGCCGTAAGTTCTAAAACAACTATTCCAATTTTAACGGGGATTAAAATCGATGTAACAACAGAGGGTATTCGTTTAACAGGTAGTGACGCTGATATTACTATACAAACATTTATTCCAGTTGAAGAAGATGGCCAACAAATAATTCATATTACAGAAACAGGATCAATTGTTGTACAAGCTCGTATGTTTAATGAAATTGTGCGTAAGTTACCAACAAATGAGGTTGAAATTCAAGTAACAGCTGGTTTCCAAACTCATATCCGCTCAGGTAAATCTGAATTCCACTTAATTGGCTCAGATGCTACAGAATATCCTTTATTACCTGAATTAACAGAGGATCAAAAATTTACTATTCCCGCAGACCTATTAAAGTCAATTATCCGTGAAACAGTATTTGCTGTTGCCACTTCAGAAAGTAGACCGGTGTTGACAGGTGTAAACTGGCAGATTAAAAACGAAGCATTAATCTGTGTTGCAACAGATAGCCACCGTTTGGCAAGACGTAAAGTTCAACTGGAAAATTTACCTGAGGTTGAACATAGTGTTGTTATTCCTGGTAAAAGCTTAAATGAGTTAAATAAAGTTTTAGAGGATTCAACAAATCTTGTTCAAATCGTTATTACAAACCAGCAAGTGTTATTTAAAACTGGAGAAGTATTATTCTTCTCACGTTTACTTGAAGGTAACTACCCAGATACAACTCGTTTAATCCCAGAAGAATATCAAACAAATCTAACGATTAACGGTAAATCGTTATTACAAGCAATCGATCGTGCATCTCTTGTTGCTCGAGGTGACCGTAATAATGTTGTACGTTTTGAGATTTTTGATAATCAATCTGTTGAAGTTTCTTCTAACTCTCCAGAAATTGGGAAGGTCCAAGAAGAAATTCCTGTTGAGTCATTAGAAGGGGAGAACTTAAAAATTTCTTTCAGTGCGAAGTACATGATGGAAGCATTGAAAGCAATAGATGGTCAAGAAGTAGTTATTCAATTCACAGGAGCTATGAGACCGTTTATTTTACGTTCTGTTCATGACGATGCAATTCTACAGTTAATTTTACCTGTACGAACTTATTAAATTTCAAACAGTTTTGGTTGGAGAGAATAAACTCCATAACTTCAAGCTCTAAATGCTTTGAAAAACGTTCTGATAGTCGCTAGTTGCGGCTATCTTTTTTTACTTATGGCGGAATTTTAGGTATGATAGAGAGATAGACAGTCTGTATTTGGAGGGGAACTCAACTATGAAGGACATTAAAATTGATGTAGAATTTGTCACATTAGGGCAACTTTTAAAAATGACCGATGCTATTAGCTCTGGTGGCATGGCTAAGTGGTTTTTACATGAAAATGATGTTTATGTAAATGGAGAAATAGATGATCGCCGCGGTCGTAAATTGCGTGATGGTGACATTGTAAATATTCCTGGATGTGGTCGATTTCGTATCGTTGGCACAGCTGGACAGTAGATTATGCGGATAGAGCAGTTAAAACTTACAAATTACCGTAACTATGATGATTTAGCATTAAACTTCTCTCCAAAAATTAATGTTTTCATTGGTGAAAATGCACAAGGGAAAACAAATGTTATGGAATCTATTTACGTATTGGCGATGGCTAAATCCCATCGAACGACGAACGATAAAGAATTAATACGTTGGGATTCAGACTATGGTAAAATAGAAGGGGCCGTTCAAAAAAGGCATGGTATTTTACCGATTGAGCTTACGATTACGAAAAAAGGCAAAAAAGGTAAGATAAATCATATAGAACAAAGCCGCCTCAGTCATTATATTGGCCAAATGAATGTCGTTATGTTTGCACCCGAAGATTTAAACGTCGTAAAGGGGAGTCCGCAATTACGACGACGTTTTATTGATATGGAGATTGGGCAAATTTCGCCTGTTTATTTGCATGATTTATTAACCTTTCAAAAAATTTTAAAGCAACGTAACCATTTTTTAAAAATGAATCAAGGTAAAAAAATGTCAGATGACGTGATGTACGAAGTTTATAATGAACAATATATTCACGCAGCTACCCAAATTATTCGAAAAAGATTTCAATTTATGGATTTATTGCAAGAGTGGGCAGAGCCAATTCACGCAGGTATTTCACAAGGGAAAGAAACGTTATCTATTAAATACCGTACAGTAGCGGGTGTTGAAAAAGAACATACTTCCAGTGAAATTGAAGGCTTTTTGTATAAAAAGCTACTAGAAGCTAAAGACCGTGAATTTGATCGAGGTGTAACACTAGTTGGTCCACACCGAGATGATCTACAGTTTTTAGTAAATGGCTACGATGTTCAGACATACGGTTCACAAGGACAACAACGTACAACCGCTCTTTCATTAAAACTTGCTGAAATTGAATTAATTAAACAAGAAACAAATGAAACACCCATACTACTTTTAGATGATGTATTGTCGGAACTCGATGATTATCGTCAATCGCATTTATTAAACACCATTCAAGGTGAAGTTCAAACCTTTGTTACGACTACAAGTGTTGATGGAATTCATCATGAAACGATGGAGCATGCACAGCTGTTTCACGTGAAACAAGGAGCGATTGAAGAAAGTTAGCCCGGGGAGTTTTTTAGATTACAAAAGAATGGTAATAGTCAGCTCGGTTGACTGTTCATTCATTTACACACAATGATGTTATGAAGGAGTAGATGAAAGCCGTGGCTATAGAGAACGAAGGTTTACAAAATCAAGCTTATGAAGCCGATCAGATACAGGTATTAGAAGGATTAGAAGCTGTACGTAAAAGACCAGGGATGTATATTGGTTCAACAAGCTCTAAAGGGCTTCACCATTTAGTATGGGAAATTGTTGATAATAGTATAGATGAGGCACTTGCAGGATTTTGTACAGATATAAAAGTAACGATAGAACAAGATAATTGGATTCGTGTAGAGGACAATGGTCGTGGTATTCCGGTAAGTATTCAAGAGAAAATGGGTAAGCCTGCTGTTGAAGTTATTATGACAGTGCTCCATGCTGGAGGTAAGTTCGGCGGTGGAGGATACAAAGTTTCAGGCGGTCTTCATGGTGTAGGGGCATCTGTTGTAAATGCTCTATCAATTGAGACGATCGTTCAAGTTCATCGTGAGGGTCATATTCATGAAATTAAATTTGAACGTGGAAAAACGATTCAAAATTTAATGATTATCGGTGATTCAGATCGTAACGGTACAACTACACGTTTTAAAGCAGACCCTGAAATATTTAAAGAAACGACTGTTTATGAATATGACATTTTAGCACATCGTATTCGTGAATTAGCTTATTTGAATCGTGGTATTAAGATTACAATTGCTGATGAACGTGAAGGTGAAGAACGTTCTACTACGTATCATTATGAAGGTGGTATTCGTTCTTATGTAGAGCATTTGAATCAATCTAAAGAGCCAATCCATGATCCGATAGATGTTCTTGGAGAAAAGGATGGTATTTCAGTTGAAATTGCTATGCAATATAACGCTGGATTCTCTTCTAATATTTTTTCATTTGCTAATAACATTAATACGTATGAAGGCGGTACACATGAGTCTGGTTTTAAAACGGCTCTAACACGTGTTATTAATGATTACGCACGAAAAAATGGACTTTTAAAAGAGTCAGATGCAAATCTTACTGGTGAAGATGTTCGGGAAGGGTTAACGGCTATTGTTTCGGTTAAGCATCCAGATCCACAATTTGAAGGACAAACAAAAACAAAGCTTGGTAACTCTGAAGTTAGCCAAATTACTAACTCCTTGTTCTCAGATGGTTTTGAACGATTTATGTTAGAAAATCCTACAGTTGCTCGTAAGGTTGTAGAAAAAGGTTTAATGGCTGCTCGTGCACGTGTCGCTGCTAAAAAAGCACGTGAATTTACACGTCGTAAAAATGCACTTGAAGTATCGAGTTTGCCAGGTAAATTAGCTGACTGTTCATCAACTAATCCATCTGAATGTGAAATCTATATCGTTGAGGGTGACTCTGCCGGAGGGTCTGCGAAATCTGGACGTGACCGTCACTTCCAAGCAATCTTACCGTTACGTGGTAAAATCCTTAACGTTGAAAAAGCACGTTTAGATAAAATTTTATCGAATGCAGAGATTCGTGCAATGATTACAGCATTTGGTACAGGTATTGGTGAAGAGTTTACTTTAGAAAAGGCTCGTTATCATAAAATCGTTATTATGACAGATGCCGATGTTGATGGTGCGCACATCCGCACATTACTCTTAACATTCTTCTTCCGTTTCCTTCGACCTCTCATAGAGGCAGGTTATATTTATATTGCACAGCCACCTCTTTATCAAGTTAAGCAAGGTAAACATGTTGAGTATTGCTATGATGATATTACTCTTCAGGGAATTTTAGAACGGTTACCGAAAATGCCAAAACCAAATGTACAACGATACAAAGGTCTTGGAGAAATGAATGCAGAGCAGCTTTGGGAAACTACAATGGATCCTGAGCACCGCACATTGTTACAAGTAGAATTAGATGATGCAATTAAAGCAAACCAAGCATTTGAGCGTTTAATGGGCGATGAAGTTGAACCACGTCGTCAATTTATCGAAGAGAATGCAGTATATGCTAATTTAGATATTTAATTTTTCTTGAGAGGAGGTCTACACTTTGTCAGAACAAGAACGCTCCGGTGTTAAAGGAGTTAATATAACAAAAGAAATTGAAACATCCTTCCTCGATTATGCGATGAGTGTAATCGTTTCTCGTGCATTACCAGACGTACGAGATGGATTAAAGCCTGTACATCGCCGTATTTTATATGGCATGCAGGAACTAGGGAATACAGCTGATAAAGCGTACAAAAAATCAGCACGTATTGTTGGGGACGTAATGGGTAAATACCACCCACATGGTGACTCATCTATTTATGATGCAATGGTACGTATGGCGCAAGATTTCAGCTATCGTTACATGTTAGTCGATGGTCATGGTAACTTTGGATCTGTCGATGGCGACGGAGCGGCAGCAATGCGTTATACAGAATCACGTATGTCTCGTATTGCAATGGAAATGCTTCGTGATATCAATAAAGACACAATTGACTATACAGATAACTATGATGGTTCAGAAAAGGAACCTATCGTCCTTCCGAGTCGCTATCCAAACTTATTAGTAAATGGAGCGGCAGGAATTGCAGTTGGTATGGCGACAAATATTCCGCCACATCAACTTGGGGAAACGATAGATGCAGTGATAGCACTTTCAGAAAATCCAGCTATCACAACAGAAGAATTGATGGAAATCATTCCAGGACCTGATTTCCCAACTGGTGGATTAATTTTAGGTCGTAGTGGTATTCGCCGTGCTTATGATACTGGTCGTGGCTCCATCATTATTCGCGCAAAGGTAGAGATTGAACAAAAATCAAATGGTAAAGAAACGATTCTTATTCATGAATTACCATACCAAGTGAATAAAGCTAAGCTTATTGAAAAAATAGCAGAGCTTGTACGCGATAAAAAAATTGATGGTATTACAAATTTACGTGATGAATCTGACCGACGTGGTATGCGAGTAGTCATTGAAGTTCGTAAAGATGCAAATGCCAATGTCGTTTTAAATAATTTATATAAACAAACAGCTATGCAATCGAGCTTCGGTATTAATATGCTGTCATTAGTAAATGGTCAGCCTAAAGTAATGGGCTTAAAAGAAATGTTGCATCATTATTTAGAGCACCAAAAGGTTATTATTCGTCGTCGTACTGAATTTGACTTAAGGAAAGCGGAAGATCGCGCACATATTTTAGAGGGCTTACGTATTGCTCTTGATCATATTGATGAAATTATTGCTATTATTCGTGGTTCACGTAGTGGTGATGAAGCGAAACCTCAATTAATGGAGCGATTCAATTTATCTGAACGTCAAGCGCAAGCTATTTTAGATATGCGTTTAGTTCGTTTAAGTGGATTAGAACGTGAAAAGATTGAAGCAGAATACCAAGAGCTTCAAATATTAATTGCTGAATTAAAAGCAATTTTAGCGGATGAGGCTAAAATTGTTGATATTATTCGCACTGAAATATTAGAAGTAAAAGATCGCTTTAATGATACACGTCGCACTGAAATTACTTCTGGCGGTTTAGAAATGATTGAGGACGAGGATTTAATTCCAGTCGAAAATTCAGTCGTAACTTTAACGCACAATGGTTATATCAAACGTTTAGCTGCGAATACATATCGTAGTCAAAAACGTGGCGGTCGTGGTGTACAAGGTATGGGCACAAATGAAGATGATTTTGTAGAGCATCTTATGAATACTTCTACACACGATACAATTTTATTCTTCACTACAAAAGGGAAAGTGTTTAGAGCAAAAGGTTATGAGATTCCGGAATATGGTCGTACAGCGAAAGGATTACCGATTGTTAACTTACTCAATATTGAAAAAGGTGAAAAAGTAACCGCAATGATCCGTGTAGGTTCATTCGATGAGGATGCATACTTTATCTTCACTACTAAAACAGGTATTACAAAGCGTACACCAGTATCTCAATTTGCTAATATCCGAACAAACGGCTTAATAGCTATAAGTTTGCGAGAAGATGATGATCTTATTTCTGTTCGTTTAACAGATGGCGAGAAACAAGTGATTATCGGTACGCGTGATGGAATGCTTGTACGTTTCCAAGAGGATGATATTCGTTCAATGGGCCGTACTGCAGGTGGTGTGCGAGGTATTAAACTACGTGATGGTGACGAAGTAGTTGGTATGGAAATCGTTGAACCGGAACAGGAAATTTTAGTTGTTACAGCAAAAGGTTACGGTAAGCGTACATCTGAAGAGGAATATCGTTTACAAAGCCGTGGTGGTGTTGGATTAAAAACAATTCAAATCACTGATAAAAACGGTCCAATGGTAGCTGTAAAAACGGTTGATGGTTCAGAAGATTTAATGCTGATCACAATTAACGGCATGCTAATCCGTATGGATGTGAATGATATCTCATTAATTGGTCGTAGTACACAGGGTGTTCGTTTAATTCGTTTAGGCGATGACGAGCTTGTTGCAACTGTAGCGAAGGTTGAAAAAGAAGAAGAAGAAGAATCGATCGAAGAAGAATCGAATGAAGAAAATGCCCAAGTAGAAGAATAATAAAAAGACCGATGACGACAGCTAATGTTTGCCGTTCATCGGTTTTTTTACATAAATCATTAAAAATAAGTAATTATTTTGAATTCCATGATAAAATAAATTTAACCTTAAATTTATGGAAGTGAAATAGTGAAGAGGAGTTAATTGCGTGGAAACTATACATGTCCCAATTTCGGAGTTACGCATTGGTAAAGTAATTTCTGAAGATATTTTTGTTAATACACAATATCCAATAATTTTTAAAAACACAATAATTTCTCACGAGCATTTACAAGTTTTTTTTGCTTTTAATATTTCAAGAGTTCCTGTTTATAAAGAAGGTGTAGAAACTCAATCAGAAGTAAAAGAAACAGATTTAATTGCTCCAACAGAGCCTATACCGACTTTTAGAAAGATTTATGACAATTCAGTTGAACAATTTAAAAAGGAATTTAAAAATTGGGAAGCTGGAGCAAAGGTAGATATTGCGAAAGCACGGAAAATTATTTTGCCACTATTAGAAATGGTTTTAGAAGATCGTACAATAATTTTTGATTTAAATGAGTATTCAAATCCAAAAGACTATTTGTACCACCATTGTGTAGCAACAGCATTGATTTCTTCGGTGATTGCACAAAAATTAGGCTATGACAAAGGAATTACAATTCAAGTTGCAATTGGAGGGTTATTAGCTGATTGTGGAATGGCAAAAGTTCATCCGCGTATCCGCGATAAAAAAACAACCTTAACAGAGCAGGAGTTTAATGAAATTTATAAGCATCCGATTTATAGCTATAGTATGGTCAAAGATGTAACAATCTTAAAGGATACAATGAAAGAGGCTATTTTCCAGCACCACGAGCGTTTAAACGGTAGTGGTTATCCGAAAGGAGAAAAAATCGCTAATATTTCTACTTTCGCTCAAATTATCGCTGTTGCAGATGTATTCCATGCAATGACATGTGAGCGAGTGTATAGAACAAAGCAATCTTCTTTTAAAGTCATAGAGATGATTAATGAATCTGAATTTGGGAAGTTCGATATTAAAGTAGTACGTGCACTGATAGATATTGTTGCTGACCTTCCTATAGGGACAATCGTTGAACTATCTAATCTGGAACAAGGCGAAGTGATGTTTGTAAATAAATTTGCACCAACTCGACCACTTATCAAATTAAGCCAATCAGGGGAGATATTTGATTTAGGTAAAAATCGTACCTTCTATATTTCACGTATTATAACAAATTTATAATAGTTGAAAGGCAACCCATTTACATTGGAGTTCGCCTTTTTTTATTTTTTAATTCGATCGATAAATTATATAGGTGATAAAACAAAAGTATCAACAAAGACTTCAACGTTTAAATGAAGCGAGCTAAGTACGAGAAGATGGATCTCATAAAAATCAAGTCACATAGAGAAATGAATTCTTTGAAATTAGTTAACTTCTTTCAGCAAATGTTTTATGTAACGAAAGTGAAACGTCAGCTACTGAAGTTTCTCACTTCCGGACTAATCCTCTGAACATAGTGGTGTAGACGAATAATAGATTTTAAAAAACTATTAATTAATTTTGAGAAAGTGTTGACATAATTTTAGATTCTTGATATTATTAGTGAGTCGCCAAGAGGTGACACTAAAAAAAGATTAATGAACCTTGAAAACTGAACAAGCAAAACGTAATCAATAAAGTTTTTAATAGCTAACCTTGAGTTGGTGAACGAAACAAAATTTTGGACATCAAACATGATGCCAGCAAAACAATTTGAGCTAATCAAA
>NZ_JBEGDG010000086.1:0-317 GCF_040183165.1 Lysinibacillus zambalensis | reverse complement strand
CCACTACCCCCACTAACCACCTTTCCGCCTGTAGCGCCTGTAGCGCCAGTAGCCCCAGTAGCGCCAGTAACTCCAGTAGCGCCAGTAGCGCCAGTAGCGCCAGTAGAGCCAGTAGAGCCAGTAGAGCCAGTAGAGCCAGTAGAGCCAGTAGAGCCAGTAGCGCCAGTAGCGCCAGTAGCGCCAGTAGCGCCAGTAGCGCCAGTAACGCCAGTAGCGCCAGTAGCGCCAGTAGCGCCAGTAGCGCGAGTAGCGCCAGTAGCGCCAGTAGCGCCAGTAGCGCCAGTAGCGCCAGTAGCGCGAGTAGCGCGAGTGGCGGG
>NZ_JBEGDG010000085.1:0-330 GCF_040183165.1 Lysinibacillus zambalensis | reverse complement strand
GAATCCAAAAACTGGTTCCACGTCAATTTTGCGTTGACGATAAATGGTACTCGTTTTTTCTTCTGAAAGCTTTGCTCGCACATATTCTTTTTGTTGTTCCCACTTCTCATTCACCATTAACTTACGATTATTTCCTTCTTTTGCTTTTGTACACGATGAACGGAGGGGGCATCCGGAACAGTCTTCACATTCGTATACCTTAACCTCACGCGTGAAATCATACTTATCCGTTTTCGTAGTACGATATTTAAACACAAGCTGTTGTTGATTTGGGCAAGTGTATCGATCATGTTCTTTATCATAATCCCAGTTCGCTGTATTGAATTCGTT
>NZ_JBEGDG010000084.1:0-331 GCF_040183165.1 Lysinibacillus zambalensis | reverse complement strand
CAGCCCCCCCCTCAGCGCACGTTACACCCGTAGCGCCTGTAGCGCCTGTAGCGCCAGTAGCGCCAGTATCTCCAGTAGCGCCAGTACCTCCAGTATCTCCAGTATCTCCAGTAGCGCCAGTAGCGCCAGTAGCGCCAGTAGCGCCAGTAGCGCCAGTAGTGCCAGTAGCGCCAGTAACACCAGTAGAGCCAGTAGCGCCAGTAGCGCCAGTAGCGCCAGTAACACCAGTATCACCAGTAACTCCAGTAGCGCCAGTAGAGCCAGTAGCGCCAGAAACACCAGTAGCTCCAGTAGCACCAGTAGCTCCAGTAGCACCAGTAGCGCCAGTAGC
>NZ_JBEGDG010000083.1:0-332 GCF_040183165.1 Lysinibacillus zambalensis | reverse complement strand
AGTCGATTGAGAAATATCATAACGGACTAATTGAAAAGTCAAACCAGCTATACGATGAGCTGCTTGAAAAAGAAATCATGCCAGAAATTGAAAGGGAAAATGAAAAGGAATTAGCATTGGAAGACCTCGCTCGAATGGTTGAAAAAGTAGATGAAGTGATTTCTGAATATGATCGAAAAATTGAGGATTCATCAGATGTAGCAGAGCGAAAGGCTTTAAGAACGGAACGGAAATTCCCAAAGCAAGCTCGCAAAAAATTAATCGACTATATTGAACGCAAACTAAAATATCAAAGAGACTTCGAAATCTTTGACGAACGAAATAGTTATTCG
>NZ_JBEGDG010000082.1:0-338 GCF_040183165.1 Lysinibacillus zambalensis | reverse complement strand
TAAAAGATGAATTAACTTACTGTGAAAGATTGATTGCCATTATTGAAAATAAACCACAAATCGCTCATCTACCAGCTATAAAGGAAAAATTGAACGTGTTAAAAGAAGCTGTAGAAGATACGCAAGAACATCTAAATTATTCAACAGACACCGATGCACGAGTAGGACATAAAACAGCAGACAGTACTTTCTTTGGTTATAAAACACATTTAGCAATTAGTGATGAACGTATAATTACAGCAGCAGTCGTTACAACAGGTAAAAAATCAGATGGACATTATCTACAAGAACTGATTGAAAAAAGTAAAGTAACAGGAATGGAAGTTGAAACAGTCATC
>NZ_JBEGDG010000081.1:0-338 GCF_040183165.1 Lysinibacillus zambalensis | reverse complement strand
TAAAAGATGAATTAACTTACTGTGAAAGATTGATTGCCATTATTGAAAATAAACCACAAATCGCTCATCTACCAGCTGTAAAGGAAAAATTGAACGTGTTAAAAGAAGCTGTAGAAGATACGCAAGAACATCTAAATTATTCAACAGACACTGATGCACGAGTAGGACATAAAACAGCAGACAGTTCTTTCTTTGGTTATAAAACACATTTAGCAATTAGTGATGAACGTATAATTACAGCAGCAGTCGTTACAACAGGTGAAAAATCAGATGGACATTATCTACAAGAACTGATTGAAAAAAGTAAAGTAACAGGAATGGAAGTTGAAACAGTCATC
>NZ_JBEGDG010000080.1:0-347 GCF_040183165.1 Lysinibacillus zambalensis | reverse complement strand
GTGGAGCCTAGCGGGATCGAACCGCTGACCTCCTGCGTGCAAGGCAGGCGCTCTCCCAGCTGAGCTAAGGCCCCATAGATATTTTTAGGAAATGGTCGGGAAGACAGGATTCGAACCTGCGACCCCTTGGTCCCAAACCAAGTGCTCTACCAAGCTGAGCTACTTCCCGTTTGTTTTATTGGCGCGCCCGGCAGGAGTCGAACCCACAACCTTCTGATCCGTAGTCAGACGCTCTATCCAATTGAGCTACGGGCGCTAATTATTAAAAATAAAATGGTGCCGAGGGCCGGAATCGAACCGGCACGGTAGTCACCTACCGCAGGATTTTAAGTCCTGTGCGTCTGCCA
>NZ_JBEGDG010000079.1:0-348 GCF_040183165.1 Lysinibacillus zambalensis | reverse complement strand
GGGGCCTTAGCTCAGCTGGGAGAGCGCCTGCCTTGCACGCAGGAGGTCAGCGGTTCGATCCCGCTAGGCTCCACCATAAAAGATAACCAGTATAAAGATCCTGGCGGCGTAGCTCAGCTGGCTAGAGCGTACGGTTCATACCCGTAAGGTCGGGGGTTCGATCCCCTCTGCCGCCATCTTAAAGGACCTTTAGCTCAGTTGGTTAGAGCAGACGGCTCATAACCGTCCGGTCGCAGGTTCGAGTCCTGCAAGGTCCACCATTTATATATTGTTACGGAGGTATACCCAAGTCTGGCTGAAGGGATCGGTCTTGAAAACCGACAGGCGGGTAACACCGCGCGGGGGTTC